>DATCYH010000361.1:0-8730 GCA_036570405.1 Nocardioides sp. | reverse complement strand
CAACCCTTTCGACGCGGCGCCGTGCCGTCATCGTCGATTTCGATGAAGTTTGCCTCCGGGGTACAGAGAATTGGTGTCAATGACTCGCGTGATGGTGGTCGACGACCACGAGCTGCTCGCCGACAGCCTCCAGGCTGCGCTCACAGTCGAGGGCCTGGAGGTCGTGCGCCCGAGCTCGTTCGACGCTTCGGTGCTGCTCGCTGAGGCCGCCGAGTGGTCGCCTCAGCTCGTGCTGCTCGACCTCGGCCTGCCCGACGACCAGTCGACGCTCCCGATGGTCCGCCCCCTGGTCGACCTCGGCGCCAAGGTCGTGATGGTGACCGCCGAGACCGACCGAGCCCGCCACGCCGAGTGCGTCGCCGCGGGTGCGATCGGCATCGTGTCGAAGACCGTGTCGTTCGACCGCCTCGTGGAGGTGGTCCTCGACGCCGTCGCCGGGCGCCCGCTGATGACCAACGCCGAGCGCGAAGACCTCCTGGCCGATCTGCGCCAGCGTCGCGCCGACGAGTCCGAGCGGCTCGCCCCCTTCGAGAAGCTCACCGAGCGCGAACGGCAGGTCCTGGCCGGCCTGATGCAAGGCCTGGCGGCCGAGGCCCTCGCCAACGAGCTCTTCGTGTCGATGGCCACCATGCGATCGCACATCCGCTCGATCCTGAGCAAGCTCGGAGTGCGCTCCCAGCTCGCCGCCGTGGCCATGGCCCAGGCCGCCGGCTGGACGCCCTGAGCCGTAGGTCACAACCGGGCAATCACCAATTTTGGGGATGCCCTTGTAGTTGACGACGCCCACTCTCAGTGGTGGAGCGGAGCGGAGATTCGTCGGGCTGATGTGGTCGCCTTGCCTGGCGAGGAGCGAATGGCGAAACCGACCTCCTTCGGAAGCAATTTCACCAACAAGGAGAATCGGCATGCGCAAGACAGTTCTGGGGATCGCCGGCATCGCCGTCGCCCTGACGATGATCGGCGGAGCCACCTTCGCCGCCTGGTCCGACTTCGCGGAGGTCAAGGGCAACGAATCCGGCGCTGGCGTCTTGACGCTCGACGTGAGCGCGGCGGACGGAGCGCCCACTTTCACGCTCGATGACATGGTGCCGGGCAAGCTCAAGGAAGAGAACATGTTCCTGGTCAATCGTGATGACGATGCTGTACCTCTCGCGAACCTGAGGCTCTCGTTCTCTAACGTCAACGAGAACGAGAACGGCTGTTCCAGCAACTCCGAGGCGGCCGCCGAGAACGGTACAACGATCGCCGCGCTCGACGCAGACTGTGCTCTTGCGCTCGACCTGGGCGAGTTCGGTTCGCAGGCGCAGGGTCAGATTCTGAAGACTGCTCCTGGTGCCGCTAAGACGGCGGCCGATTGCAGTCTTGGTACGGGTGGGCCGGCCTTCGGTTCGGTGAGCCCAGGCACGAGTGGAAAGACGTTCGCGCAGATCCTTGCGGGCGACTACGACATGGGCAGCCTGGCCCCGGGCCAGGGCATCTGCGTTCGGATGAACGTGAGCCTTCCGATCGGGGCAACGGATGCCTCCCAGGGCGACTCGGTCAGCTACGACCTTCGATTCGACCTGTCCCAGGTCCTTCCCACCCCGTAGCGGCACCCAGTTGAAGAGCCGGCCGGCATCGGCCGGCCGGCTCTGACGCTTTCGTCTAGTCCTATCGCAAGGGGATGGCAGTGAACGGCTCTTGGGTGCTAAAGCTCATCAAGGTGGTGGCGACCGTGATCGTGGTCGTGGTCGCCGTCGGTGTGGCGATGCTCACGGTCATCATCCCCAAGGCGACGGGTAGCACCTCGCTCACGGTTCTTACGGGGAGTATGAGTCCAGCTATCCCGCCCGGATCGATCGTGCTGGTGAAGCCGACGGATCCGTCGACGATTGAGGCCGGTGAGGTCATCACGTACCAGGCGGAGCCCGGCAAGGCCGCCTACGTGACACACCGAGTCGTTGAGGTGATCATGGAGGACGGCCAGCGAAGCTTCGTCACCAAGGGCGACGCGAACCGCGGTAACGACGTCGAACCAGTTCCGGCTGGCGCCGTCCGGGGCCGCGTTGTGTTCGACGCTCCCTTCGTCGGCAAGTTTGCCGACGTCGTGCGCACCCCGCTCGGTTTGATTGCTCTGGTTGCCCTCCCGTGCGGCATCTACATCTGGTCCCAGGCTCGTGAGGTCGGAGCCGACCTCCGTAGGCGCAAGTCTGAGGGAACCGCCACCCCGAAGGAGCGCGAGCAATTCCGACCGATCTCGGTGGGTGACGCTGAGTGGCGTTCGCTAGACCGTGGGCTTCTGATGGCGAGGGTCGACACAGATCGGGCTGGCCTGTCCGACCTGATCTTGCTCACGGCAGCCTTCGGTGGCGTCGTAGCTCAGGTGGGAGGTTCTGGCGCAATAGTGACCCTCGCTGCAGAGGTGGCCCTGCTTGATCAGTTCGCGACAGAGCTTGAGCGATGGCCACACCGCGAGCTGGCCCGCTCGAACGTGATCTCTCTGGATACAACCGCACCGGAAGCATCGAGTGAGGATGGAGACACCGAGGAGGCAGAGCTCGATGCCGTTTCGACCTTCACTCCGATCGATCAGCGGCATGGTGTTTCTCCATCGATTGGACCGACTGAGTTGACGCGTGAGAAGGGCGCTCGACCGGTTGTGACACCTGCACCGATTCGCTATCCGCGCGACCTTGATCTGGCGTTAGAGCTTGAGATGGCGGTCGAGGATTCGAGGACAGCCGATGTCTGACCCCTGCCGCTTCGTCTTGAGACGAAGGAGCTCTTTCATCGTCGGTGGCCTGTTGATCTGTGGAGCCCTGCTCGCAGCCGGGCGCTTTGGGAGCACCTACGCCTCGTACTCCGACTTCCACGTCATGAGTGGCAACTCAGCGGGCGCAGGTGTCTGGAACCCGGACCCCGCACCGTTCGCAGTACCGGTTGAGTGCGCCGGTCTCTTCGCGTCAGGCCCGGCGCCGACACCGATTGTCGGTACCGAGGGCCATGACTGGTTGGAGGGGGGGCCGGGGAACGACCTCATCTTTGCGCTCGGGGGCAACGATGTCGTCTTTGGCGGCGGTGGTAACGATTGCCTCGTTGGTGGCGCTGGGAACGACTTCCTAGGCGGCCACGGGCGCCCAGACTTCAGCGTGCTCGGCGAGCACCAGCATCCCAAGGTGTCGACGTTCGTCTCGGTTCTCCTTGAGGAAGGCGATGACGTTCTGCTCGGTAGCGACGGGAAGGACGCTCTCTACGGCGGAGCGGGTCAAGATCGGCTCTACGGCGGTCCGGACGCTGACGCGCTGAATGGTGGTGTCGGCATCGACCACGTGTTCGGTGGCACGGGCGACGATTTCATACTGAGCTTGGTCGGCGCTGATCACCTTTTCGGCGAGTCCGGACAGGACTGGCTCACAGGGCTGAGCGCGGCGGAAGTCGATGGTGGTGACTCCTTGACCACGCCCGATCTCGAGACGGACACGTGCTTGTTCCCCCCGACCTGGCTTTCAGGCGTGCCCGATCCGGTGGCATGTGAGCACCCCGGCTCCGCTGGGATGTCAGCCCGTAGCGAGGGCGCCGTCGAGGATGACAGCAAGCCGCTCGACGGCGACGTCGCAGATGAGAAGGAGCCGTTGCCGGATTCGGAGGAGTCCCCACCGAGCTCCGTCACGAACGGCGAGGAGACGACGACCGAAGGTGCCGGCTCATCCACGCCACCCGGGAGCGAGGGTTCATCCTCGAAACCCGAGAGCGACGGTCCATCCTCGGCGCCCGGGAGCGATGCGAGCCTGCTGCCGACGTACCCGCCCGCCGTGGAAACACCCCCTGGCGACCCGTCTGGAGATGGGTCAGCTGGTCTGGATGACATCAGCGGTGACGCCCCTGAGACCGACCTGACGGACGAGGAGGAGATCGGATGAGGTCGATGCGAAGAGCTCGGGTCTCATCGTCGGTTGCTCGATTTGCGGCGGCGCTGGTGATGGTCAGTGTCCTCAGCATCGCCACGGCGGGTTCCTCTTTCGGTCAGGTTCCAGCCGTGCAACTTGAGGTGGTTGGCGGCGGGCCGGTGTTCGACTTCGAGGACCTCTATCCGGGGGCGTCCACCACATCGACCGTTCGCGTTACGAACCTCCGCGGCGAGCCGGGCAGCCTCACGCTCAGTGCCGTCGACATCGTCGACGAGAGCAAGTGCAGTCCGGTCGAGACAAAGTCAGCGGCCCACTGCGGATCTGGTATCGGCGCCCTCGGCGCACAGGTGGTGCTCACCATCGAGCGGCTGCTGCCGGGTGGTGGCGCGACACCGGTCTGGACCGGCGACATCTACTCACTCACCGGTATCGATATCGCCTCGGTTCTCCCTGGTGGTGCCGTCTGGGAGTACCGGTTTACGGCGCACCTGCCAAGCGCGTCGGGAAACGAGACTCAGGCGGATGAGCTCGGCTTTAAGCTGCGGTTCAACCTGGCCGGGGAGACCGGTGGCGGCGGAGGTACCACTGGCGGCGACCCGCCCGGCTCGGACACGGGTGGTACTGACACGCCCACGGACGGCGGCACTGACGGCACCGACGACGGTGGCACCGATGATGGTGGCACGGACGGTACCGATGGCAGCTCCGGTGGATCAGGCGGCGGAGGTGAGACAACCGCTGGCGGAACCGACGGCACCGAGGTGCTGGGATCCGTCGTGACCCGGCCGGGTGCCGGAGGAGCGCAGGTGTTCGGCCTCTCGCTCCCGCGCACCGGTGCTGAGATCGCTCGGGCCCTCGTGATGGCGACGGCGGCGCTGTTGGCTGGCGGGATGATGCTCGCCACGACGGCGCAGCTGCGCCGTCACCCACGCAATAGCTAGCCGCTGAGTGAGTGGACGCAGCGCCGTTTTGGCGCTTAGGGCGACCGCAAGCGTGCGCTGATCGCTACTACCAGCGTCGGAGGGGCGTTTGCCCTAATCCCCAAGTTTGACGATGCCACGGTGAGTGGTCGTCGCCCATTCTGGCCTCGGGCTCAGAACGGGTCCGGAGGCGAGGCCTTGAGCCGCTGGGGGCAGTTGGTCGCCTACCTCAGCGGGGAGCCAATGGCGAACCCGACGCCGGCACCACAACACAAGGAGCTACTACGCGATGAAGAAGCACACCCTCGGCCGTGCGGCCGGGTTCGTGGCAGCCATCGGAGCGACCACTGCGCTGGTCGCCGGCGGCGTCTCCATGACCGGCGCCTACTTCCAGGACACCGAGTCAGGCACGCTCTCATCTACGACGGGTGAGGTCGACGTTGCGGTGGATTCGAACACCCCGCTCACCTCCAACTTTGCCGATCTGATGCCCGGCGAAGCCGCCGGGTCGAACAATTACACGTTCACCAACACCGGCACGGAGGCCGCTGACCTCTATCTCAAGACCGAGGGGTGGACGATTGGCGGAGCGCTTGCAGCTCCTCGTGCCGCACAGACTGGAGACGCGACGATCTCCAACGGTGAGATCAGGCTGCGTGATTCCGCTGTCGGTCCTACCGGTGGAGCATCCTTCGCATGGGAGGACGTCTCTACTTATGTTCAGGACGGCGACACGATGTCGTTCGAATGGAGGGACGATGGCGATGCCTCCAACCCTTGTGCGGTCCGCGGTGCGTCGCCGCGGATGTACATCCGAACGGGGACGACTTACAACACCTGGGACCACATCGGCGACGGACGTACCGAGGACAGTGCGCGCAGTTGCGGTACCGACCTCGGGAACGGATGGCGTAAGGTCGTCGCTACCTTCGAAGGTATCGCGCCCGGCGCTGCCGGAAAGGTCTCCATCGTCAGCGACGAGCAGGCTCTTCGGACCTTCGTCATTCGCAACGTGACGATGGGCGGAGATTCGCTCACCTCGGCGAGCGCTCCCGTGAGTCTGTGCGACGGCAGTGTGAAGAGTGGGTTCTTCGAGGCGCGGATCAAGGGCTTGAACCCCCCTCACAACACCGGCTGGTTCAAGGTGTGCGCCCCGGGCGCGAACCAGAACCCCGCGCTGATCGCTGCGAACGTTCCTGCGGGACAGGCTCGGGCGGCCACCGTTGAGCTTCGCCTTGACGCTGCGGCGAAGAATGATCTCGCCAACAAGGCGCTTGCCGCCAACCTGACTGTCATTGCGACCCAGCCGAACCAGGCCCCGACCAACCAGACTGACCAGACCGGTAACGACGACGCCTGATCCGTCTTCGGCTTGATGGGGCGGGAGCTTCCGGCTCCCGCCCCTCTGCCGCGAAGGAAACCATGAAGCGCCTCCTCCTCCTCTCATTCGTCCTCGTCGTGATCGGCGTCGGTGTGGTCGTGCAGCAGCGCGCGGCCTCCGAAGTGGATCTGTATGCGGTCCAGACGGGATCGATGGGGGAGGCGGCGCCGATTGGGTCTCTCGTGATCACACGGGCAACCGATTCGCCGAAGGTCGGCGACATCATCACCTACGAGCTGCACAGCGGAAAGCTCATCACGCACCGCGTCGCCGAGGTCCGGGATGATCAGCTGCTGGTCACCAAGGGCGACACCAACGAGTCGGCCGATCCCTGGCGGGTCGAGCTGAGCTCGATCAGAGGTGTGGTGCAGGACGTGCATCCCGGAGCCGGCTACCTGTGGCGGTTCGTCACGCTCCCGGTCGGCTTGGCCTCGATCGCGTCAGCTCTGATCACGATCGTTCTGGCCTGGCGGCTCTTCTTCCCGGCTGAGGATGAACGGCGACTCGACCTAGCTCCGGCATGCGTCTCGTAGCGCTCGTCACCGCGCTCGTTCTCGCCTTCGCCGCTCCGGCGGGCGCGCAGCAGCCTGACCTCACCTGGTGCGGTCAGCCGGCGCCGGCGTTCACCTTCGACTCGCTGCTGCCCGGTGGGTCCGACACCGTCCAGCTGACCCTCTGCAACCAGGGCAACCGCTCGGGCACCGTTGCCTTCTGGATCGACGGCGCCGACCCTGCCCTCGCCGCGGCCTTCAACATCGACATCGACGGTCGTTGGATCGGGAAGCTCACGGATCTGATCGATCCGGTGATCGACAGCGTGACCCTCCTGCCCGGCGGTCAGCGGACCTACGTCCTGCGGCTCGAGCTCGACAAGGCAGTGACCAACGAGCTCGCCAACAAGAAGATCGACTTCCGGGTCGTCGTGACCCTGACCGACGCAGGTGGCGGCGGTGGCGGCGGGGGAGCTGCCGTCATCCCGGGCCGGCCCACGACCACCACCACCGTGCCTGGAACGACCAGCACCACTCGGCCGACCACGGCCACGACGGACGGTGGCGGGGCGGGTGGCTCCACGACGACCACGACTGACGGCACCGAGGTGCTGGGCGAGGTCATCGTGCGAGTGCCTGTCGAGGTCGGCGGTTCGCTGCCCGGCGGCGGCGGCGGATCACTGGTGCGCACCGGCATGGAGGTGGTCACCTGGCTGGCGTCCGCTGGCGCGCTCATCGTCGGCGGGTCTTGGATCGCCAATCTGGCGAAGCGCCGGCGCGGCGAGGTCTGACCTCCTCGATCCCTCCTACGCTCGGCTGCGTGGACGCGCAGTCGGTGGTTCGGATCGTGGCGCCGTCGGGTGACTCGGAGCTGGCGGCGGATCTGCTCTGGCAGGCGGGGGCGTCTGCCGTGGGTCTCGATGAGCGGGACGACGGCACCGTCGTGCTCACGGCTGATGTGGCCCGTCCGCCGGCGGATGTCCCATCGTCATGGAGCGTCGAGGTGCTCGAGGTCGATCCGGGGGAGGGGCTCGACGCCTGGCGGGAGTTCGCCCAGCCGGTGCGGGCCGGCCGGCGGATCGTGCTGCAGCCGGCGTGGCTGCCGCACGACGCAGACAGCGACGATGACATCGTCGTGCTGCTCGATGCCGGGCGCTCCTTCGGGTCCGGGTCGCATCCGACGACGCGGCTCGTGCTCGCGTCTCTGGAGGACCACCTCGTCGGTGGCGAGCACGTGCTCGACGTGGGGTGCGGCAGCGGAGTGCTGTCGATCGGTGCCTGCCTGCTCGGCGCCGCGAGCGCCGTGGGGATCGACATCGATGCCGCAGCCGTCGAGGCGACCCGAGACAACGCGAAGCGCAACGGCGTGAGCGCGCGGGTGCAGGTGAGCGCCACTACTCTGCGCGAGATCGACGGGACCTTCGACGTGTTGCTGGCCAACATCGGTGGCCGGGTTGTGCGCGAGCTTCACGACGACCTCGTGGCTCGCGCTCGTCCTGGTGCACTCGTCGTGCTCGCCGGCTTCCTCGACGACCAGGCCGGCGAGGTGGTGAAGGCATACGCCTCGTGTCGAGAGGTGGATCGCCGAAGCGAGGACGGCTGGACGGTGCTCACTCTTCGGACCTGACGAGGTCGATCAGCTCAGCGCTTCGAATCGTCGGCGTCGTCGCCTCGGGCACCTCGTCGCTGCAGCTTGTTGCGCAAGAGGTTGTGGAAGTCGCAGCCCCAGTCGCCGTTGTCCTGCGTGGTCTCACCGCCCTTGGACCACTCGTGGATGTGGTCGACCTGGGGGCGCCGGGGGAGCTCGTCGCAGGTGGGATGCCAGCAGGTCCGGTTGGCCACCTCGAGGCCGCGTCGGAGAGCGCCGCGAAAGAAGCGGCGCTGCGCTCCTACATCTAGGACTCGGGACTTGCCGTCGAAGACGATGCGCTCGACGTCGGCCTCGGTGAGGTGGCGGGCGGCAGTGCCTGGGGTGAGCTGAGCGCGGTTCCACATCTCGAGCACCGGACCGCGCAGGGTCTCGTAGTCGACGAGGACCGTGAAGAGCGGTG
>DATCYH010000360.1:0-1907 GCA_036570405.1 Nocardioides sp. | reverse complement strand
CCCAGATGGCGGGCCCGAACCTGACCACCTGCGGCTCACCGGCAGGGGTCTGCGCCAGCACCTCGGCGCCGGCGGGCAGCGAGGTGACGATGTCGTTGTTCCACTGGATGCCACGCCGCGGCAGCGTCTCGCCGAGGAATGCCCCTGTCGCCGCAGCTGTCCAGCCGATGTCGAGCACGCCGAGCTGCTGCCCGCTCGGGTTGACCTCGACCCTGCCGCCCAGGGCGGTGGCGATCAGCTGGTGGCCCAGGCAGATCCCGAGGGTGGGCAGGCCGCTCACCCCTGCTTCTCGGACCAGGTCACGAACGGGCGCGAGCCATCCGATCCTCTCGTCGTCGTTCGCCCCCATCGTCCCGCCCAGCACCAGCAACCCGGCGTACCCGTCGATCGCGGGGACCCGCTCGTCCAGGTAGGGCCGCACGACGTCGAGCGCGCAACCGGCCTCGCCGAGCCAGGCGCCCACCAGGGCTGGTGGGCAGGTGGCCTCGTGCTCGATGACGAGGATGGTCGGCAGGTTCACGTCGGGCTCAGATCACCGGGAGCATCTGGTCGCGCTCCCAGGCGGAGACCTGTCCGCGATAGTCCTCCCACTCCGCGCGCTTGTTGCGCAGGAAGTAGTCATAGACGTGCTCGCCCAGTGTCTCGGCCAGCAGCTCGGAGTTCTCCGCGACCTGGATCGACTCGTAGAGCGTCTTGGGCAGCGGCTGGATGCCGAGCATCTTGCGCTCGCGCTCGGTGAGCGACCAGACGTCGTCCTCGGCTTCGCGGGGCAGTTCGTACTCCTCCTCGATGCCCTTCATGCCGGCCGCGAGGATCACCGCGAAGGCCAGGTAGGGGTTGCAGGCGGCGTCGATCGTGCGCAGCTCGATCCGGGTGGACTGACCCTTGTTCGGCTTGTACATCGGGACCCGCACCATCGCGGAGCGGTTGTTGTGACCCCAGCAGATGTACGACGGGGCCTCGCCGCCGCCGATCAGCCGCTTGTAGGAGTTGACCCACTGGTTGGTCACGCAGGTGATCTCGGCCGCGTGGGTCAGGATGCCGGCGATGAACTGGCGTCCGGTCCGGCTCAGCTGATATTCGGAGCCGGCCTTGAAGAAGGCGTTGCGGTCGCCCTCGAAGAGCGACACGTGCGTGTGCATCCCGGAGCCCGGGTGGGTGGTGAAGGGCTTGGGCATGAACGTCGCCCAGATCCCCTGGCTCAGCGCCACCTCGCGCACCACGGTGCGGAAGGTCATGATGTTGTCCGCCGTGCTCAGCGCGTCGGCGTAGCGCAGGTCGATCTCCTGCTGGCCGGGGCCGCCCTCGTGGTGGCTGAACTCGACCGAGATGCCCATCGCCTCAAGCATCGTGATCGCCTCGCGACGAAAGTCGGAGCCGTGTGACTGGGCGGTGTGGTCGAAGTAGCCGCTGCGGTCCACAGGCACCGGGTCGGAGCCGGCCTCAGGGGTGTCCTTGAAGAGGTAGAACTCGATCTCGGGGTGCGTGTAGAAGGTGAAGCCCTTGTCGGCTGCCGCGCCCAGGGTCCGCTTGAGCACGAACCGCGGGTCGGCATAGGAGGGGCTGCCGTCGGGCATCACGATGTCGCAGAACATCCGAGCCGTCGACGGGCCCTCGCCGCGCCACGGCAGGATCTGGAAGGTGGACGGGTCCGGCTTGGCCAGCATGTCGGCCTCATAGACCCGAGCGAAGCCCTCGATCGCGGACCCGTCGAAGCCGATCCCCTCGGTGAAGGCCCCCTCGAGCTCGGCCGGCGCGACCGCCACCGACTTCAGGAAACCGAGCACGTCGGTGAACCAGAGGCGGACGAAGCGGACGTCGCGTTCTTCGAGTGCGCGCAGCACGAAGTCTTCCTGCTTACCCATGAGGCCAACTATGGACCATCGGTTGTTACGCGCGTATTGCGA
>DATCYH010000359.1:0-1759 GCA_036570405.1 Nocardioides sp. | reverse complement strand
GCTACCCCCTCGGGGAGGGAAGGTCTCTCCGAGCCGCGTCGAGGAGCAGCGCGTCGGGGCGCCCTGGTGCGAGGCGGTCCTGCGCTGGACCGCCGTCCGTCCACTGCTGCGGGTAGGTCGTCCCTATTCGCCCAGTGCCAGCGCGACCAGCGTGAGCAACGTGGCCAACCCAGTGGCCGCAGTGGCACCGATGCCGACGACCGCCACTGCCATGGAATGCGTCGGTGGTCCACCGGCATGCAGCCGGCCGTGGAGATCCTCGTAGTGCTTGCCGGTCCACAGCAGCAGGCCAGCCGACGCGCAGACCTGCACCACGCCCACCAGGCCGAGGGTCAGGTGCACGCTGGCACCGACGCGGGCCATCAAGAGCCCGACGGCCATGCCGGAGAAGGCGGTCCGCTCCCACGCCATGGAGGTGCGCTCCGGTGGTGTCTTGGGATCGAAGAGCCGTCGATCGGTCATGCGTTCACGGCAACGAGGATCGCCGAGGCGACGACGATGACCGCGACACCCGCAGACAGCAGGAGGGGAAGCCTCGAGGGTGGGAGCGGCTCGTCGAGACGGATTGCCGTCTCGCTCAGTGCCCACCGGCGATACGACATGGCAGCCGTCACGAAGCTGAGGGCGAGCAACCCGATGCCGAGCGTCTCCTCACCAGGGAAGTCCTCCAGCAGCGACGCGGCGCCCAGTCCCCCGGCGGCAAGAGCGAGCGCCGTGCGGATCCAGGCCAGGAACGTACGCTCGTTGGCGAGCGAGAAGCGGTAGTCCGGTTCGGCGCCCTGGGCGCGCGGGTTCGGGGGCACGAGCAGTCGGTGCGGGCGACGCCGAACCCCTTCTCGAGCTGCATCTGGACCATTCATGTCCGGGAGTATGTCGCGCTGCGGGCTCCTGGCGGTCAGGCGCGTCGAGCGGCCGACGGCCAAGACGATGTCTGCACCAGGGGCGCCGGAAGGTGCCAGTCGTTACCCCCGGGGGTACCATGAGCGCCCAGTGACACTGCGTCGCGACTCCGGAGGACAGCGCCATGGACTTACCCGAGGAAACCATCGACGACCTTCTCAAGCGCCTGCGCCGAGTCGAAGGACAGGTCCGCGGCGTCCAACAGATGCTGCGTGAAGGTCGAGAATGCCGAGATGTGGTCACACAGATCTCTGCTGCGACGAAGGCCTTGGAGCAGACCGGCTTCAAGCTCGTCGCGTCAGGCTTGACGTACTGCCTCAGCGATCCGGAGCGAGCGGCCGACGAGGGCTACGCGCTCGAGGACGTCCAGAAGATGTTCATGAAGCTCGCCTGAGCACATGACCGTGCGCCAACCTGCGTCGAGCGTGCGCCTGGGATTGCGGGAGAACGCGGCCCAGTTCTTCCTGCTCGTGGCGGTCAACGCCCTTGTCGGCGGAATGATCGGTCAGGAGCGCACGGTCCTTCCCCTACTCGCAGAGGAAGAGTTCGGGTTGACCGGCTTCACCGTCACCCTCACCTTCATCGCCGCCTTCGGCATCGTCAAGGCGGCGACGAACTTCTTCGCCGGCACCCTCTCGGATCGATACGGCCGCAAGCCCGTCCTCCTCGGCGGCTGGCTCATCGGCATCCCCGTTCCCCTCATCCTCATCTGGGCACCGAGCTGGTCGTGGGTCATCGTCGCCAACATGCTGCTCGGCGTGAACCAAGGCCTCACCTGGTCCACGACGGTGATCATGAAGATCGACCTCGTCGGACCCGCGCAACGCGGCCTCGCCATGGGCTTCAACGAAGCGGCGGG
>DATCYH010000358.1:0-6429 GCA_036570405.1 Nocardioides sp. | reverse complement strand
GAGGAGGTCAACTTCGAGCCCGGTGGCGTCGACCACGCCTCCCCCGGCTCCTCCTACACGGTGGGCAAGGAGCTGGTGAAGGCCGTGTACGGCGGCCGGGCGCCCTCGTTCGTCGGCTACTCGTTCGTCGGTGTCGCGGGGATGGCGAAGATGTCCTCCTCCAAGGGTGGCGTGCCCACCGCGGCCGACGCGCTCAAGGTGCTCGAGGCCCCGATCCTGCGCTGGCTGTATGTCCGCAGGCAGCCCAAGCAGGCTTTCAACGTCGAGTTCGGGCCCGACGTGGTCCGGCTCTACGACGAGTGGGATGCGCTGGCCCGCAAGGCGGCCAACCCCGACAAGCGCGACGCCCAGGTGCTCGCCTTCGAGCGCGCCAGCGCGACGGTCTCCGCCGCCACCCTGCCGACGCCGAAGGTCGTCGTACCGTTCCGGACCCTGGCCTCCGTCGCCGACGTCACCGCCGGCTCGGCGGACCTGATCAGCCAGGTCATCTCACGCGTCGGCAATCCACACGACTCGGTCGACGACCTGCAGCCGCGCCTGGACCGGGCGATGCAGTGGACCGCGGAGTTCGTGCCGGTCGAGGACCGTACGACGGTCCGCACCGCGCCCGACACCGCGCGGTTGGCCGCGCTCAGCGAGCAGGAGGCCGAGTGGATCCGGTTGCTGCTGGACAACCTGCCGGGCTCGCTCGAGCTCGACGAGGTGACCGCGGTCGTCTACGGCGTGCCGAAGCTGGCTCGTGGCCTGGCCATCGAGGATGCCCCGACCGACGAGGTGAAGGCCGACCAGAAGGCGTTCTTCACGCTGCTCTACAACCTGCTCGTCGACAAGGACAAGGGCCCGCGGCTGCCCACCCTGATCGTGGCGCTCGGCGCGGAGAAGGTGCGTTCACTGCTGGGTGGCTGAGCCCGGGTCCGGTTTGATCTGCCGGACCGGCGTCATGGATGCCGGTCTCGGCCGTTCCACCACCATGAGCGCGAACAACGCCGGCCACCGGGCCGACTGCCGACCCGCACTCAACCCGTTCGTGGCCGGTGCCGCGGATCGGCGGGGTGAGGGCCATCACCGAGCGTGGTGGGCGCCCGTGGGCACGCCCGCACTCGCCCTGGGAATCGCCGCACTGGTGCTGGCGATCGTGCTGGCCCTGCTCACCCGCTGATCCGCAGCCGACGACTCAGCCGAGCAGCTCGTCGTACGCCGTCTGGCTGGAGTCCTTGAGGAACGTCGAGCAGCGCTCCCACTCGGGCTCCTCTCCGATCGCCTTCGCGCTGGAGGCCAGCAGGGCGAGGGCGCGCAGGAAGCCGCGGTTCGGCTCGTGTTCCCACGGCACGGGTCCGTGGCCCTTCCAGCCGTTGCGGCGGAGCATGTCCAGCGAGCGGTGGTAGCCGACCCGGGCATATGCGTAGACCGACACGTCGTCGGCGCCCTGCTCCTTGGCCTCGGCGGCAAGTGCGGCCCAGGCGGCCGGCGACTCGGGGTGACGACGTACTACGTCACTCGGCGCGGTGCCGGCCTCGAGATCTGCGGCGGCGGGGTCAACGGGCAGGTGCGTGGGCGGGGGTCCCGCCATCAGGTCGATGTGGCTCATGGGGCCCAGCCTGCCATGCGACGCCTGGGGCGGCCGCGGGGTGTCGTCCCCTGCGCGACACTCGGCAGACCGCCCAGGCGTTGGAACCAACGCTAGTCAGCGCTGGTGGCGATTTCTGCCGTTCGGGCGGAGTCCGAACAACTCCGAACAGCCCGTCACGCTCAGACCTGACCAAGTTCTCTCCCGGATCACGCCCGAATCTCGCCCAGTCCTCACTCGCGTCCTGGCTCGGCCGACCCGGAGGCGAGGCACTGGAGTGCGAGGACATGCGCGTTCTGGGGAATGGTTAGTCAGTGCAAGGGTGTTGACTGTCTTCGTGACAACGACACCGCCCGGACCGGGCACTTCGACGAGTCCCACTGCGACAGTGGAGGGGGAGGGCACCAGCCCCTGGCCAGCGCTCTTCGCCCTCTGCATGGGCTTCTTCATGATCCTCGTCGACATGACGATCGTGACCGTCGCGACGCCCGACATCATGCGTGAGCTGGACGCCGAGGTGAACTCGGTCGTCTGGGTGACCAGCGCCTACCTGTTGGCCTATGCCGTGCCCGTGCTGATCACCGGCCGGCTCGGGGACCGGTTCGGGCCCAAGCGGCTCTATCTCACCGGACTGACCGTGTTCACCCTCGCCTCGCTGTGGTGCGGGCTGACCGGCACCGTTGAGGACCTGATCGCGGCACGCACCTTCCAGGGCTTCGGCGCCGCGATGATGGCTCCGCAGACGATGGCGATCATCACCCGGATCTTCCCGGCGGCCCGCCGTGGTCAGGCGATGTCCCTGTGGGGCGCGACTGCCGGAGTGGCGACACTGGTCGGCCCGATCCTCGGTGGTGTCCTGGTCGGTTCGCTCGGTTGGGAGTGGGTCTTCTTCGTCAACATCCCGTTCGGGATCGTCGCCTTCTTCCTGGCGATGAAGCTGGTTCCGTCCCTGCCGACCCACCAGCACTCCTTCGACTGGATGGGAGTGGCGCTCTCCGGGGTCGGCATGTTCTGCCTGGTCTTCGGCATCCAGGAGGGCCACCAGTACGACTGGGGCACGATCACCGGCGTGATCACCGTGTGGCGCCTGATCATCCTCGGTCTGGTGGTACTGGCGATCTTCGTGTTCTGGCAGTCGCGCAACCGCAAGGAACCGCTGGTCCCGCTGCGACTCTTCCGCGACCGCAACTTCTCGGTCTCCAACGTGGCGATCTCCACGATGTCCTTCGCGATCACCGCGATCGGCTTCCCGTTCATGCTCTATGCCCAGCTGGTGCTGGGGATGAGCCCGACCGAGGCCGCACTGCTGCTGGTCCCGATGGCAATCATGAGCATCGTGCTGGCCCCGCCGGTGGGCAAGCTGATCGACCGGGTGCACCCGCGCAACATCACCACGATCGGCTTCGTGGGCGCCGCCGCGGGACTGCTGTGGACCTCGCGGATGATGGAGCCCGGCGCCTCCGCCTGGGACTTCGTCCTTCCGATGGCCCTGCTCGGTGCGGGCAGCGCGGCCGTCTGGGCACCCCTGACCGCCACCGCGACCCGCAACCTGCCGCTGAACCTCGCCGGCGCCGGTGCCGGTGTCTACAACACCACGCGCCAGGTCGGCGCGGTGCTCGGTTCCGCGGCCATCGCAGTGCTGATGGACGCCCGGTTGGCCAAGCACCTTCCCGGCGTCACGGCCAGCCCCGAGGCCTCGATGGGCCAGGCACTGCCCTCGGCGGTGCACGATCCATTCAGCCTGGCGATGTCCGACGCGATGCTCCTGCCTCCCGCGATGCTCCTGGTCGGGCTCGCGGCGGTGCTGTTCTTCACCGCGCCCACGCACGACCGCGCCTGAGGCAGCACCCAACTCCCCGAGCCACGTGCCACCGCCGCGCCCCGAGCGCGGCGCCATCAAGCCCATGTAACGCGCCGTTCATGTCGCTTTGCACCCTGTCGGTCGGGTGCAAAGCGACAACAGCGGCGCACCAGTGAGGGCGCTAGGAGGCGCGGCGGCGCACAAGTACGGGCGCTAGGAGGCGCGGTGGCGGATCCGCGGGATCGGTTGATATCCCGCAGGCAAGTCCGTGCCGTGACGCTGGGTCGTCCTGGCGAACTCCGCGATGATACGGGCACCGGAATCGCGTCTGGCCGATTCCGTCCAGATGTCATCCCAGACCAATCGGGACATGCCATAGCCCTCCGCACAGATGTCGTCCTGCCTGCGCTTCTCGGCCCAGACCACATCCTGCGGTGGTCGATCGGCCACACCACCCTGGTCCCGGCGCTGATATTTCACCCGACCATCGAACTCCACCAGGTGCCGACCGACACGCAGGTCGACGAAGTGCACCGAACCACCGGCGGCCACGGAGAACTGCGTAGTCACCGGCCCCAGTCCCAGGCCACTCAGAAAGTCGCGCGCCAGGGTCTCACCGACTGACTCAGCACCTCCGTCGGAGTCCTCCACCCCTGCACGCGCGGCGATCACGTACGGCCAGTTCGCCATCGGTGCGACCGCCGTCCGCAGCTCGTGAAGCGATACTCCTGACTGCCGCGCCGCGTCGCAGGCGACCAGTCCGTGGAGGTAGCCGTGCTCGCGGCCGATGTCGACAGCGGTTCGCGCCAGGTCGAGGGTTGGCACGCCGCCGATGTCCACCACCTGGTGGGCTGCATGCTCCGCCAAGTGATGCTTGACGCCGTGACGCGTCCGGGACCCACCCACCCCCCGCCGGGTGATGTGGACATTGGTGTCCTTGGGGCGAAGCATCGGCAGGCCGTGGAGCAAGCCCGCCGAGGTGTGGCTCACGACGTGCGAGTGACCGATCTTGAGGTGCACGGCCACTGTGCGCAGCAGCGGCCTACCGCTCCGGTTGCTCGCCGCCTCCCACACCTCGCGTCTCACGTAGACACCGCGTCGTACCACCACCCACGCGCCGTCGGGCCGGGTGAGCCTGCGGATCTCACCCTCGCTCAGGCCGGCCGCAAGCACCTGCTCGCGGGTGATGAGCCCGAACTGATTCGTTGCGTGGAAGGCCAACTGGGATCGCATCCATCCACACTGGCCACCGACTCGGGTGCGCGCTCCACAAGACCCACAACCTGTGGAGAACGACCACACGCGCACCAGCCTGTGCACGAACACCGGGCCGCGGGGGGGCGACGTACCGTCCACCGCGCCTTTGCTGTCGCTTTGCACCCGGCTGGCGGGGTGCATAGCGACAAGAACAGCGCGTTACACGTGAGGGGCGCGGCGGGAGCGCGGGTGACGAAGGCGTGTGCCGGGGTGGGTCAGGCGGAGAGCGAGGTGCCCGCCGACCTGAGGTTCTCGCACGCCTCGACGATGCGGGCGGCCATCCCGGCCTCGGCGGCCTTGCCCCAGGCACGCGGGTCATAGGCCTTCTTGTTGCCGACCTCGCCGTCGACCTTCAGCACGCCGTCGTAGTTGGCGAACATGTGCGCAGCAGCCGGGCGGGTGAAGGCATATTGCGTGTCGGTGTCCACGTTCATCTTGATCACACCGAAGTCGACCGCAGCAGCGATCTCCTCCGCGCTCGACCCGGAACCACCGTGGAAGACCAGGTCGAACGGCTTGGAACCGGCCGGTAGACCGAGCTGTGAGGCGACAGCGTCCTGGGCAGTGCGCAGGATCTCGGGACGGAGCTTCACGTTGCCGGGCTTGTAGACGCCGTGCACGTTGCCGAAGGTCAGCGCGGTCATGTAGCGGCCCTTCTCACCGGCACCGAGTGCGGCGACGGTCGCGAGCGCGTCCTCGGGGGTCGTGTAGAGCTGGTCGTTGATCTCGTTGGCGACACCGTCCTCCTCGCCACCGACGACACCGATCTCGACCTCGAGGATGATCTTCGCGGCGGCGCAGGCGGCCAGCAGCTCCTCGGCGATCTGGAGGTTCTCCTCCAGCGGCACGGCCGAGCCGTCCCACATGTGCGACTGGAACAACGGCGCCTCACCCCGGGCCACGCGCTCAGCGGAGATCGCGAGCAGCGGGCGGACGAAGCCGTCCAGCTTGTCCTTGGGGCAGTGGTCGGTGTGCAGCGCAATGTTGACCTGGTAGTTCTTGGCGACCTCTGCCGCATAGGCAGCGAAGGCGACCGATCCGGTGATCATGTCCTTCACCGACGGACCGGAGAGATATTCGGCGCCACCGGTGGAGACCTGGATGATCCCGTCCGAGCCGGCATCGGCGAAGCCCTTGAGTGCCGCGTTCAGGGTCTGCGACGACGAGACGTTGATCGCCGGGTAGGCGAAGGACTTGGCTTTGGCCGCATCCAACATCTCGGCATAGACCTCGGGGGTGGCGATGGGCATCGAATTGTCTCCTCAAGTCACAGCACAGGTCGGGCGCCAGCCTAGCCTGCGCCGAGGTCGCACTTCAGGACCGGCTCGGACTGCTGCGACGCGCGCACCGTCCGCACTGTCACGCAGGCCTCACCGTCGCTCGGCAGCACGATCCTCGTCGAATCGCTCTTCACCCCAGCCTCCGGCGAGAGGTCGAGGGCGGCCGGGTCCTGCTGCAGGTGCAGCAGATAGGTGTCGCCGTCCCGGGGGTCCGGGTTGGTCCAGCTCACCGTCAGCGAAGTGGCGTCCCGCTGGACCACCACGTCGGTGGGTTCCAGGGGTCCGGCAGGACCAATCGGGTCGACCGGGTCGGCCTTCCGCTCCGGTGCCGTCGGTTGTTCGGTGGCGTCGGGTGAGCGGGTGCCGAACCAGATCCCCACGCCGGCGACGACGGCGATCACGACCAGCCCGACCAGGATCGCCAGCACCCTGCTACGTGGCGCCGAGGTCCCGGGGACACCAGGTCCACCGTGGGTGCCGGGCGCGCCGGGCGCGCCGGGCGCGCCGGGCGCACCGGGCGCACC
>DATCYH010000357.1:0-4062 GCA_036570405.1 Nocardioides sp. | reverse complement strand
GGGAAGACCACCAGGTCGGCCTCGACGCCCTCGATCGCAGTCTTGAGCGCTTCTCGATTCGGCGTGGGCTCGAGGCCCGACGCCTGTTGCACCAGGGCAACCGTGAGTCGGTCGGAGTGATCTCGCAGCTCGGCCATCCCGCCATTGTGCCGCCCTCGTTCCAATGTGCAGCCGATCGGCCACAATGGTGGCCATGAGCAGCCAGGCACTCGGAGCGGTCATCCTCGCTGGCGGCACGGCCGCCCGGATGGGTGGCGTCGACAAGGCATCGATTGAGCTGCACGGCCGCACGCTGCTGGCGTGGACCCTGGATGCGGTCATCGACGCCGGCGAGGTGGTGGTGCTCGGCGACTGGGTCCGCACCGAACGTCCGGTGACCTTCACTCGCGAGGACCCGCCGCTCGGCGGACCGTCCGCGGGCCTGCTGCACGGGCTCAGTGCCTTCGCGCGCCGCCCGGAGCAGGTGGTCGCGCTGGCCGTCGACATGCCGTTCGTCTCTATGGGGACGATCAGCCGCCTGCGACGCGCCGCCGAGGGCCACCAGGGCGCGATCCTCTGCGACGCGGACGGACGGCGCCAGCTCGCCCTCGTCGTACAGACGGCTGCACTCGAGGCCGTGCGGCCGGCGTACGGCGAGGAGTTCGGCCTGCCGATCCACCGGCTCCTCGCGGGACTCGACCTCGTCGACGTGGCTGCGGAGGACCGGGAGGCACGCGACATCGACGGCTGGGCCGACCTGCGCGACGTCGAGTGAGCGTCATCAAAACGCCTGCAGGGGTTGCGCGTCCTGCCTCGTCATTGGACTCTGGAGGGGTGAACCTCCACGACTGGATCGACGAGCTGTGCGACGTCCTCGACATCGAGACAGAACTCGACGAGGCGTTGGTGCTGGACCTCGCCCGGGCGGCGGCGCACAACGTGGTCCGTCCGGCGGCGCCGCTCACCACCTACCTGCTCGGCTATGCCGCGGGCGTCAAGGGCGCTTCCGTCGAGGAGATCGAGCAACTCGCCGCTCGCGCGCAGACCCTGGCCGACCACTGGGAGCAGCCCGCAGGCGCGCCCGACCCCGAGGACGTCGACGACCCGGTGCCGGACGACACCGGAGTCGACCACACCGACGACGTCGAGGACCTCGAGGATCTGGAGTCCGCGCGCCCCTGACTGCGCAGGCACGGCTCAGTCAGGCACCGCCTAGTGTGGGCGCATGCGTGCAATCGTCGCCGACGGGACCGGTGCTCCCGACGTCCTGTCCCTTGCCGAACTGCCCGACCCCGAGCCCGCCGCGGGCGAGGTGCTGGTCAAGGTCGCGGCCACCGCGGTCAACCGCGCCGACACCCTGCAGCGACAGGGTCTCTATCCGCCGCCGCCCGGAGCCTCGGACGTGATCGGCCTCGAGTGCAGCGGCACCGTCGTTGCCCTCGGTGAGGACGTGCAGGGCTGGCAGGTCGGTGACGAGGTCTGCGCACTGCTCGCCGGTGGTGGGTACGCCGAGCTGGTCGCCGTCCCGTCCGGCCAGTTGATGCCGGTCCCCGAGGGGGTATCCCTGATCGAGGCCGCCGGTCTGCCCGAGGTGGCCGCCACGGTGTGGTCCAACGTCTTCATGCTCGCCGACCTCAAACCGGGCGAGCGGTTCCTGGTGCACGGGGGCGCCGGCGGGATCGGCACGTTCGCGATCCAGCTCGCCTGTGCGCTCGGCGCCGAAGTGTTCACCACCGCCGGATCCCCGGAGAAGCTGGCCGTCTGTGCCGACCTGGGCGCGAGCCGAGGAATCAACTATCGCGAGGAGTCCTTCGTCGAGGTGCTCAAGGACGCCGGCGGCGCCGACGTCATCCTCGACAACATGGGCGCGAGCTATCTGCCCGACAACGTAAAGGCACTCGCCACCGCTGGCCGCCTGGTCGTGATCGGCATGCAGGGCGGGGTGAAGGGCGAGCTCAACCTCGGCCTGCTGCTGAACAAGCGTGGCGCCGTGCACGCCACCTCGCTACGAGGACGCCCACTCGAGGAGAAGGCCGCGATCTGCGCAGGCGTGGTGGAGCACGTCTGGCCACTCGTCGCTGCCGGACGCGTGCGCCCCGTCATCCACATCTCGATGCCATTGGCCAGCGCGGACGCGGGGCACTGGTTGATGGAGGAGAGCGGGCACGTGGGGAAGATCCTGCTCACCGTGTGACCTGCACCGGTTGACCAGCACTGGCTGACCTCACACCCGCTGACCCCACACTCTCTGACCCGCGCTGGCGGGTGTGACTAATCTGGGCTGCATGAGCCAGAACTCCCAGGACCAGCCCGAAGAGCAGGAGATCCTCATCCTCGGCCCCCAGGGCCAGGACGACGACACGGACGGTGACGACGAGCGGCACGTGACCGAGCTGGTCGAGCAGCCGGCGAAGGTGATGCGGATCGGCACGATGATCCGTCAGCTCCTCGAGGAAGTGAAGTCAGCTCCGCTGGACGAGGCGAGCCGCAACCGGCTCAAGGAGATCCACCAGTCGTCGATCAAGGAGCTCGAGGCGGGCCTCGCCCCGGAGCTGGTCGAGGAGCTCGAGCGGATCTCGTTGCCGTTCACCGAGGGCACGCCGAGCGAGAGCGAGCTGCGCATCGCGCAGGCACAGCTGGTCGGTTGGCTGGAGGGGCTGTTCCACGGCATCCAGACCGCGATCTATGCCCAGCAGGTGGCCTCGCGCGCGCAGTTCGAGCAGATCCGCAAGGCGCTCCCGCCTGGGCTCATCCCGCACCCGGGTGAGCAGCCGCAGGACGCTTCGGAGTCTCCGCAGCGCGAGCAGGGCGCCCCGGGGCACGGCAGCGGCGGCATGTACCTCTGACATCCCACGACGCACTCAACGGGTACGTCGTACCGCCATGGCGCCGGTGCCTGCCGCGACCAGCAGCAGGCCGGTGAGCAACATCCACAGCGGCACGACCTGACTGTCGCCGGGCTCGGTGTCGCCGTGCTCAGCTGCTTCGCCGTTGGGCGAGGCTTTTGGGGAGTTGTTCGGCCGAGTATTGGCGGGGGATCCGGCAGCCGACCTGATCAGCTCCAGGTCGGCCTCGTCCACCGGCGTGCTCCCGGAGCACAGGTTCGTCTGCAAGCCCTCGTCCGACTCCTCGCCATAGGCGAAGAAGACCCATGGCACGCCCGGCTCCGGCAACGGGTCCAGGCCGCACGACGCAGAGCCACGGCGGGTGCCCACGGAGACCTTGTCGCCCTTGTCCCCAGCATCGCCCTTGAGCACCTCGTCGACGGTCACCACCAGCTCCACCCCATTCCCGGCCTCAGCGCGGGCATCGGCGGTGCCCACGAGGACCTGGTCGGCCACCTCGACCTGCTCCGCAGTGCCGGCCAAACCACACGAGCAGGCGTGTGCCGGGGCGCTGAGCACGACCAAGGACGCCAAGCCGAGGATCAAGCCGAGCAGCAGACCAAGGGCCGGGCCGAACAGGAACCGAAACACTCGCCGCATCGAGCCTCCCAGGGGCCTCCGGGTCGGTCTCAGTGGGGTTTCGGCCGACCGAACAAGCGTCCCACAACCAGCGCCACGACGCCGAGCATTGCGACGATCAGGCCCGGGGCGATGGCTCGAGTGATGCTGGGGGCCTCCCCGTCGTCGACCCGGGTCAGCTTCACCTCGACATCGGTCCCGGCGGACTTCGGAGCCAGCTCCGCGACGATCCGGGAGTCCAGCTCCGACGATGCCGCGCGGGTGCCCTCGTTGCTGAGCGCCTCCACATAGTTGTTGCCCTTCACCGCCCCGACGAAGAAGGTCAGCTTGTCACCGCTGGTGACCTTGCCCAGGCCGCAGTCGGCGGACCGGGTGGAGGACGCGACCCTGATGCTCTGCTCGAGTCCGTCACCCTTGTGCACCTTGTCGATCTTGACCAGATAGATCCGACGCGCTCCGCCCTGGGCGGGGTCGATCCGCGAGGTGGTCACCGTGCCGGTGAAGATGTGCTCTGCGCGGCTGACCTGGCGATCAAACGGCAGCGTCGGCTCGTCGCAGGCGAATGCCGACGGAGCTGGGCCGAAGGCGACCAGGCCTAGGGCGAGGAGCACGAGCACCA
>DATCYH010000356.1:0-2871 GCA_036570405.1 Nocardioides sp. | reverse complement strand
CTTCCTGCTCGGCCACGAGGCGGCCGGCATCGTGGAGGCCGTCGGGCCGGACGTCACCGGCGTCGCCCCCGGTGACTTCGTCGTCCTGAACTGGCGCGCCGTGTGCGGTGAGTGCCGTGCGTGCAAGCGCGGAGACCTGCGCTACTGCTTCAACACGCACAACGCGACGCAGAAGATGACCCTCGCCGAGGGTGAGGACGCCGGGACCGAGCTCTCCCCGGCCTTGGGCATCGGGGCCTTCGCGGAGAAGACCCTGGTCGCCGCCGGTCAGTGCACCAAGGTTGACCCCGAGGCCCGCCCGGCAGCGGTCGGCCTGCTCGGCTGTGGCGTGATGGCCGGCATCGGTGCCGCGATCAACACCGGTGCCGTCACCCGCGGCAAGTCCGTTGCCGTGATCGGCTGCGGGGGCGTGGGCGTCGCCGCCATCGCTGGGTCCGCGCTCGCCGGTGCCAGCCCGATCATCGCCGTCGACATCGACGCCAAGAAGCTCGAGGTGGCCAAGAAGATGGGCGCCACGCACACCGTCGACTCCTCGAAGACCGATCCGGTCGAGGAGATCGCCCGGATTGCCGCAGAGACCTACCCCGGTGCCGACGGAGCCGATGTCGTGATCGAGGCGGTCGGTCGTCCGGAGACGTGGAAGCAGGCGTTCTATGCCCGTGACCTGGCCGGCACCGTGGTCCTGGTCGGCGTGCCCACCCCGGACATGAAGCTGCCGGACCTGCCGCTGATCGACGTGTTCGGTCGCGGCGGCGCACTGAAGTCCAGTTGGTACGGCGACTGCCTGCCCAGCCGCGACTTCCCGATGCTCGTCGACCTCTACACTCAGGACCGGCTCGACCTGGACGCGTTCGTCTCGGAGGAGATCGGCATCGAGGACATCGAGGCCGCCTTCGACAAGATGCACTCGGGTGACGTGCTGCGCTCGGTGGTTCTTATGGACGGGGGCAACTGATGACCGCGCGCATCGACCACGCCGTCGTCTCGGGGACCTTCTCCCTCGACGGCGAGACCCACGAGGTGGACAACAACATCTGGGTGATCGGTGACGACACCGAGTGCATCGTGATCGACGCCCCGCACGACGTGGACGCGATCCGTGCCGTGATCGGGGACCGCACGCTGAAGGCGATCCTGTGCACCCACGCCCATGACGACCACGTGCGCGTGGCGCCGGCGTTGCGCAACGCCGTACCCGCCCCGATCCTGCTGCACCCCGACGACAGGCCCCTGTGGGAGCTGACGCACACCGACGAGCTGTGGGACCTGGACCTGGCCGACGGTCAGGAGCTCGAGGTCGGCGGCGCCACCCTGCGCATCCTGCACACGCCGGGCCACGCCCCCGGTGCCGTGTGTGTGTACGTCGAGTCGCTCGGCGCGGTCTTCACCGGCGACACGCTCTTCAACGGCGGTCCGGGCGCCACCGGGCGGTCGTTCTCCGACCGACCCACGATCGAGGCATCGATCAGGGCCAAGCTGTTCGCAATGCCCGACGAGACCGTGGTGCACACCGGGCACGGTGACGACACCACCATCGGGGCCGAAAAAGCCAACCTCGGATGAGCCCGCGCCCGAGCTGACCCAGCTGACCCGCCCGACGTGAGGAGTCACCCGATGTCCGAGGCCGCGACGGACGGTTACTTCCCGCCCGGCTCGCTGCTGCGCCATGTGCAGGAGCAGCGGCCGGTGGGACAGACCTACGGCCAGCGAGCGTTGATCATCGGCGCGACCCATCCGGTGCCCTACGTCGGCACCTCCGACTCCACCCGCGCGAAGGAGAAGCCGTTCCAGCGGCTGTCCAGCACGGCTGCGGCATTCGAGACGATCTTCTTCGGGTCCAAGAAGCAGGCCGACCGGGTGCTGCACGGCGTGCACTCCATGCACACAAGGGTCTCCGGCGAGCTGGCCCGCGACGAGGGGAACTATCCCAAGGGCACGCCGTACGACGCGTTCGACCCGGAGCTGATGCTGTGGACGATGGCGATGCTCGCCGATTCGTCGCGGGTCTGCTTCGAAACCCTGGTGCGGCCGCTCGGCGAGGACGAGCGCGAGGAGCTCTGGGCCGAGTGGGTGCGGTTCGGTGAGCTGTTCGGGATGCCACGCTCCGTGGCGCCCTGGTGTGCCCGCGAGTTCGACGAGTGGCTGGCCGCCCGGCTCGTGCCCTCGCAGCTCCACCTGACCGAGGAGGCGCGCGTGGTCGGCCTGGCGATCGCCGAGGACATGCCGGTCCCGCGGCACATGCGGGTCGGGATCCTCGGCACCAACCTGGTGGTGAGGGGGACGCTTCCGGCGCAGGTGCGCGAGCTCTATGCGATGAGCTGGACGCCGGCGCACGAGGCCGCGTTCCGGGCCGTGACCGCCGGTGTCCGGACGAGCCGGCATGTCGTGCCCCGGCGTGTCCGGGTCGGTGACAACTCAGTCCTGTTCGGGATCGTCGCCGCCACCGAGCGCGACATCCTCGCCAAGGGTGGGCACACGATGGACCTTCCGTCGTGAGGCATGCTTGAGCACTGTGTCCTCCTCGTTGCTTCGTCGCTGTGTGGTCGGTGCACTCGGCCTCGCGCTCGTCGCGACCGGATGCTCCGGCGACCCGAGTCCCATGGAGCCCGCGGACAGCGGGTCCGCCACCTCGAGCGACGTACGACTCGGTGACACGCCCACCATCGCCCCCGGCCCGGCCGCGAGCCTGAACCCGGACAAGGACGCCCAGACCAAAGCCCGAGCGATGGTGGCGAAGCTCGACCTGGCCGAGCTCGCCGGGCAGGTGATCGTCGCCCGCTACGGCGGCACCGGGTCGGCCTCCGAACTCGTCTCCTCGCTGCACCTGGGCGGGGTGATCGTCTTCGACGACAACGTGCAATCGACTGAGCA
>DATCYH010000355.1:0-8600 GCA_036570405.1 Nocardioides sp. | reverse complement strand
TGCACGGCCTGATGCTCGTCAACCCCGCCGTCGCGTCGAGCAACAAGCAGCTGCTCGCGGTTCCCCTGGTGCGCAGGCTGGTGGGGTCGATGCCCGGCATCGGCAATGACATCAAGCTGCCCGGCCAGGACGAGGTGGGCTATGCACGCACCCCGCTCCACGCGCTGCACTCGATGGTCAGGGCGTGGAAGCCGCTGCGTCGCGACCTGCACGACGTGATCGCACCGATCCGGCTGTGGCGCTCGAGTGTCGACCACGTCGTGGACCCCTCGTCGGCACGGATCATCGCGGAGTCGGTCGGCTCCCGGGACGTGACCGAGCGCAGCCTGGACAACAGCTATCACGTGGCCACGCTGGACAACGACGCACAGACGATCTTCACCGAGTCGCTCGAGTTCATCCACGGCGTGACCCACCCGCTGCGCCCCGAGTCCGCCTGAGCACCCATCGGGCCTGAGAAGTCGGGCCACCCCCACTGTCCACGTATCCTGAGGTGGTGGAACCGCGCAACGAGGACGAGCTCTGGAAGGAGATCGTCGAGCACTACTCAGACCCGCCGGCGATCGAGGCCGACGAGCCCGTCGCGGCTCCTGCGGACCGCGACGACGAGCCTGCGACGGCGTACGACGTCCCTCCGCACCAGGAGTCTTCCGAGCCGGTCCACGACCCCGACCCACTCGGTGCCGTGTGGCGCGAGGACGAGCGCTTCGTCCCGCCCATCCCGCCACCGCTCCCGATGCCCGAGCCGGCACGGATGCTGGCCTGGATCGCGCTGTTCGGCGCCCCCTTGCTGATGCTCGTCGCGCTCGTCGCCGGACGTCCCTTCACCGGGATCTGGGGCGTCCTGCTCGAAGCGGCGTTCGTCGGAGGCTTCGTCTACCTGGTCAAGACGATGTCAACCGAGCCGCGCGACCCCGGGGACAACGGCGCTCGCCTCTGAATCCTGCTCGACACCGCGAAATGTCCCGCGAAAGGTCCGTCCGGGCTCACCGGGCGGCGCGCGCGACGCGTTGACGGACCAGGTCCGCGGCCCCCACCAGGCCGGCCGCCGGCCCAAACCTCGCCGCCACGACAGGCGGCACCAGGCGATGCCCGGCACCCACCAGTGAGCGCATCAACGAGTTGCGGGCGGGCTCGAGCAGGCGGTCGCCTGCGGCAGAGACGCCACCTCCTACGACGAGGATCTCGGGGTCGAAAGCAGCCGTCAGGTTGGCCAGGCCCACCCCCAGCCAGTCGCCAACGCTTCCGAACGCCTCCCGGGCCAACAGGTCCCCCTCCTCGGCCGCATCAGCCACCATCGGCCCGGTCAACGCGTCCGGGTTGCCACCGCACATCTCCTCGAGCACCGATGGCCGAGTGCCCAGTTGTTCGCGGGCGAAGCGGACCAGGGCCCGCCCGGAGCAGTACTGCTCCCAGCACCCTCGTCCCCCGCACTCGCAGGGAGCCCCGTCCGGCACGACCTGCATGTGCCCGAACTCCCCGGCCATCCCGTTGGCCCCACGGCGTACCCGCCGATCCATGATCAGCCCGCCCCCGATGCCGGTGCCCATGGTCACGACCACGGCGTCCTCGGCCCCGGAGGCGGCGCCGTACATAGCCTCCGCGTGCGCCGCAGCGGTCGCGTCGTTCTCCAGGGCCACGGGGACCTGCCAGCGCTCCTCGAGCCGCGCCCTGACCGGCGCATCGACCCACGGCAGGTGCGGCGCGAACATCACCCGCTCACCTGCCGCGTCGACGAAGCCTGCTGCGGCGAGGCCGACGCCGCGGACCCGGGCGTCCTCGGTGACCGCCCGGACGGCGTCGGTCAGGGCGTCCTCGAGCGTTGCCACCTCGACCCGTCGCCCGGGGGTGGCCCGCTGGGCGGTCCGCAGGATGCGTCCGCGATTGTCGACAATGCCGGCCAGCACCTTCGTCCCGCCGACGTCGATGCCGACGTACACGCCTTCGCCCATGTCGACGATTCTTTCAGCCAGACGCGCGGCACGCTCAGTGGCGCGCCAGGTCGGCGGCGCCGATCAGGCCGGCGGTGTTGCCCAGAGTGGCCAGCCGGAAGTCCGCGATCGGGCGGTGCTGGCTGCCGGTGAGGTTGCCGATGTACGCCGTCCGCATCGGCTCCATCAGCAGGTCACCGGCCTCGCACACACCGCCGCCGACGACGATCACGCCCGGGTCGATGACGGCCGCGATCTGCGCGATGCCCTCCCCGAGCCAGGTCCCCAGCTCGGCGAGACGGGCGATCGCGAAGTCGTCACCGGCCTGGGCGGCCTCGGTGATCATCGGTCCCTCGATCGCCTCCGGGTCGCCGCCCACCTGGTCCAACAGGTGTCGGGCCGAGGTGGGATCCGAGGTCGCGGCCTCGCGCGCGAAGCGCTCCAGGGCCGTGCCGGAAGCATATTGCTCGAGGCATCCGAATCGACCACAGCCACACTTACGACCGTTGCGCTCGACGCGGACGTGCCCGATCTCCCCGGCGATGCCGAAGCCGCCGCGGTGCAGGGTTCCGTCGAGGACCAGGCCACCACCGACCCCGGTGCCCACGGCCACCATCAGCAGGTCGTCGGCGTCGGCCGCGGCACCGTGCGTGAACTCCCCCCACGCCGCCGCATTGCCGTCGTTCTCCACCACCACCGGCAGGTCGACCGACTCGCTCAGGACCGTACGGAGCTCGACGTCGCGCCAGGCCAGGTTCGGCGCGAACAGGACCGTCGAGCGCGCGGCATCGATGAACGCCGCTGCCGACACACCGACCGCCTCGATCCGGTGCCGCTCGGAGAGCCGCTGCACCATCTCGGTGATCGCCGCGACGATCGCCTGCGAGTCCTCGGCGGGTGACTCTGCGCGCACCGTCTCGAGGACGTTGCCGTCGGTGTCGACGACTCCGCCGGCGATCTTGGTGCCGCCGACATCCACTCCGATGGTGAGCGACACGACTACTCCTCCGACCAGTCTTCGTCCAGGTTGATCTTCTCGATGTCCTCGCCCGCGGGCTTCTTCGTCCTGGCCTGGTCGGGCACCGAGGTCGCCATCAGCGCCGCTGCGGCCTGCATCAGGTTGGCACTCGCCACCGCGAGGTGGGTCTTCACCTCGGGGCTGAGCCCGCGGACGGCGTGGATCGTGCGGCACACAGGACAGAACGAGCACTCGGCCGAGTCCGTGGCGATGTGCTCGTTCACGTCGCGCAACGTGTGCGCCGCGCCCGAGGCCATGGAAGAGACTTCGTGTCCCAGGTCCTCTCCGTGGTCCTTGGCCCATCCGGAGAGGGCACCGAACAGCTTCGCTGCCTCCTCGGCAACGGTGCCGATGGCGTCCGGCCCGGCTGCATCGGCCTGCCCCGGCTCCGGGCCCAAGTCGTCGTCGGTCACGCTGTCGTCTCCTCGAATCGGACCTGCAGGGCGCCCTCGTCGACCTTTGCGCCGCTGACCTTGAACCTGGACAGACCTGCAGGCAACGAGAGAAGACGACGATACGACCCCACGGTCACCACGAGCTCGTCGCCGTGCCGCTTGAGATCGACTTCGCCCCTGGTCACGAAGGGCAGGTCGAGCGAGAGCAGTGCCCCGGTCACGGTCCTGGTGACCTTGAGCGGCCCCGGCCCGGAGGGGACCGCCAACGGTTCGCTGCCGGCGTACACCTCCTCGGCGAGGGCGCGCAGGCCCTGCACCCCGACCGGCTCGGAGGGACGGTACGTCGAGCGCCACTGCTCCAGGCCGGCGAACGACTCCTCCATCTCGGTCAGGACGCGAGACTGCGCGGCGACCCAACCGGCCCGCCATTCGTCGCCCTCCTGTTCCGGGAAGATCCGGTTCGCCACCACACCGTCGACGCGGTAGCCGAACAACGACAAGGTGGTGAAGGAGCGTCGGGCCTCGGCCAGCACGACCGTCTCGGGGGTGAGCACCAGGCGCACGCTCGCGTCGGGGCCGGAGAGCAGGTCGCGGACCTCGTCGAGCTCACCGTGCAGCCGCTCGATCGCGTCGAAGACGGTGTCCTCGGGCATCGGGACCCCGGCCGCGCGGGTGAGCACCGGCTTGAGGGTGCGCACCATTCGGCGGCCGAACGGGAAGACACGCTGCATGTACCACCCGAGCGCCTCCGGGCGCGCCAGCAGTCGCAGCGTCTCGGCGGTGGGCGCGCAGTCGACGATGATCACGTCCCAGGCCCCCGATCGGGCATGGAGGCGGAGCTCGAGCAGCGCGAAGATCTCCTCGGCACCGGGGATGACGGTCAGTTCCTCGGCAGCCACCGGGTCCACGCCGGCGACGTCGAGCACCGAGAGCAGATAGCCCTGGATGTCGGCCCACGACTGCTCGAAGCGGCGCTGTGCGTCGACCTGCTGGACAAAGAGGTTCGCGGCGACCTCGGTCGGTTCGGCACCCACCTCGGCCGCGAACGCGTCGGCCAGTGAGTGCGCGGCGTCAGTGGACAGGACGAGGGTGCGCAGGCCGCGCCCGGCCGCCATCGCGGCGGTGCCGGAGGCGATGGTCGACTTGCCGACTCCGCCCTTGCCCGTGAAGAGGAGGATCCGCACGTTCAGCCGACACTCACAGCGTCTCGACGCGCTTCTTCAGTCCCTTGAGCGCCGTGTCGATCAGGATCTTCTCGCCCTTGCGCTTCAGCATGCCGATCAACGGGATCGAGACGTCAAGCGCCAGGCGGTAGGTGACCTCGGTCGAGCCGTTGCCCAAGTCGCGCAGCGTGTAGGCGCCGTCGAGGGCGCGCAACATCTTTCCCTCGGCCAGGGTCCAGGTGACCTCGCAGTCGCCGTCCCACTCGTAGGCGAGGGTGTAGTCGTCCTTGATCGGTGCGACGTCGAGCTCGAAGTAGACCTCGGTGGCACGCCCGTCAGGGAAGGTTCCCTTCACCTCGACGGCCTTCATTCCCTTGGCCCACAGCGGGTATGCCGGGAAGTCGGCGATCACGTCCATCACTGCGGACGGCGGCGCGTCCACGACGATCGACGAGGAAGTCTGCTCGGCCATCCGGTCTCTCCTGATTCCTCGGCCACGGTTGTTCGGCCCAGTCCAAGTGTCGGCCCAAGTGTCGGTCCAACTGGCACGCCCATGGTGTCGCACCCGGACAGTTCGTGAGCGTACCGGATACCGGCGGTACGCCACCGGCCGGTAACGTGCGGACGACATCATCACCGACTTTGATTGCCTAGGAGGCCGGCATGCGCGAATTCGCCTCGCCGTTGACCGTGACGATTCCCTCGACGGGAAATCTGACCGATGACGTGGTCACCAACGCACGCGACTTCGCCGACGCCGTCGTCTTCAGCCGCAACACCGACAGCGGGTGGACCGATGTCACCGCAGCCGAGTTCCTGGCCGAGGTCACCGCGGTCGCCAAGGGCCTGATCGCTGCCGGCGTGGAGCCCGGCGACCGGGTCGCCCTGATCTCCAAGACCCGCTATGAGTGGACCCTGGTCGACTATGCGATCTGGTTCGCGGGTGCGGTCACCGTGCCGATCTACGAGACCTCCTCGGCCGAGCAGATCGGTTGGATCCTCGAGGACTCCCGGGCTCGGGCCGTGGTCGCGGAGGGCGCCGACCACCTCTCCCGCCTCTCCGGCCTACGTGGTGACCTGCCCGAGCTCAACCACGTCTGGAGCTTCGACGACAACGCGATCGAGGTGCTGAGGAGCTTGGGTGCTGGCATCAGCGACGACGAGCTGGAGGAACGGCGTACCACCGCCACTCCCCTCGACCTGGCCACGCTGATCTACACCTCGGGCACCACCGGCCGCCCCAAGGGCTGCATGCTCACGCACGGCAACTTCATGTTCGAGCTCGGCGTGGCGGTCGAGGAGCTGGACCGGCTCTTCGGCGACGAGGAGAGTTCGACACTCCTCTTCCTGCCCCTGGCCCACGTCTTCGCCCGGATCATCCAGATCGGCGCGATCAAGGCGCGTGCCCGGCTCGGCCACTCCTCCGACATCAAGAACCTGGTCGATGACCTGGGCGAGTTCCAGCCCACGTTCATCCTGGCTGTGCCGCGTGTCTTCGAGAAGGTCTTCAACACCGCCTCGCAGAAGGCTGCCGCCGACGGCAAGGGCAAGATCTTCGGCAAGGCCGCCGACACCGCGATCGCTTGGAGCCGGGCCCAGGACAACGGCCGCATCCCGCTACGGCTCAAGGCCAAGCACGCGCTCTTCGACAAGCTGGTCTATGGCAAGCTGCGCGCCGCGCTCGGCGGCAACTGCGCGTACGCCGTCTCCGGCGGTGCCCCGCTGGGCGAGCGACTGGGTCACTTCTATCGCGGGATCGGGGTGACGGTGCTCGAGGGCTACGGCCTGACCGAGACCACTGCGGCCCTGACCGTCAACCTGCCCGACGCCCAGAAGATCGGTTCCGTGGGGCGGCCCCTGGGTGGCACCACGGCGCGCATCGCCGACGACGGTGAGCTGCTGTTCAAGGGTGGCCAGGTGTTCGCCGGCTACTGGGAGAACGAGAAGGCAACCGCCGAGGCGCTGACCGACGGCTGGTTCCACACCGGAGACGTGGGCGAGCTCGACGACGAGGGCTTCGTCCGCATCACCGGGCGCAAGAAGGAGATCCTGGTGACCGCCGGCGGCAAGAACGTCGCCCCTGCCGTCCTGGAGGACCGGCTCCGCGCGCACCCGCTGATCAGCCAGTGCGTCGTGGTCGGTGACGGGCAGCCGTTCATCGGGGCCCTGGTCACGATCGACCCGGAATACTTCCCGCACTGGCTCCAGGAGAACGGCAAGTCCGGCTCGATCGCCGACCTGGTCGACGACCCGCAGCTGCAGGCCGACGTCCAGGCCGCCGTCGACGACGCCAACAAGGCGGTCTCCAAGGCGGAGTCGATCCGCAAGTTCACCGTGCTGCCGATCGACTGGACCGAGGAGGACGGGCAGTTGACGCCCTCCTTGAAGCTGAAGCGCAACGTCGTGATGCGCGAGCACCGCGCCGAGGTGAGTGCGCTCTACGACAACTGAGTGATCGTGCTGCAAGGGCCCCGGCGAAGCTTTCGCCGGGGCCCTTGGTATTGCGCCCGTATCGCGTCTGGCGTCATGCCCGGCTGATCCCATTCCCCCATGGCCCGGCGACCGGGTGTACTGATGAGCATCACTGTCCAAATGGACTAGAAGGACTAGTCCATCTGGGCCATATGAGTGAGTCCTGTGGGCACGTGTGCGACGGATGGTGCACCTTTGTCTCGCACCGCTCTCCGTGAAGGTGCGCACATCGCGCGCACGCGTCGGATGGGTGTTTTCCCGCTCTCAGCTCGAAGAAGGTGTCATGGACCGTCGGAAGATCCTCCTCGTCCTCGCTGCAGTCATCGCGGCACTGGGCACCCTGCTCGTCTTCCTCTACGTGCAGGGCGCCGACGACCGGGCCAAGGAAGACATCGAGGCAGTCGAGGTGCTCAAGGTGATCAAGCCTATCGAGGCCGGCGAGACCTTCGACGACGCCCAGGCGGCCGGGAAGTTCCAGTTCCAGGGCGTGCCGAAGGATCAGGTCCTCGACGGCGCCCAGACCGACCTCACCGCCCTCAGCGGCCTGGTCGCCACCACCCGGATCTTCCAAGGTGAGCAGGTGACCGCCAACCGCTTCGGGGGCACCGTGGAGAACACCTCGCTGGCGATCCCGGACGGGATGATGGCGATCTCGGTCAACCTCACCGATCCGGCCCGCGTGGCCGGCTTCGTGAACCCCGGCTCCGAGGTCGCGATCTTCGTGACCTCCGACAAGCTCCCCTCACCGGCCCTCAGCCGTCTGCTCCTGGCCCGCGTCCAGGTGCTCGGCGTCGGAGCCAGCTCCACGATCACCTCGACCAAGGTGAACGAGGACGGCGAGCAGACGACGGAGCAACTGCCCAAGACCTTGCTCACAGTGGCCCTGAACCAGAAGGATGCGGAGAAGGTCCAATTCGCCGTTGCCAATGGTGAGCTCTCATTCGCGCTGTTGACCGACAAGTCCAAGGTCAGCACCAACTCGGGTGGTGCCAACGGCAGCAACCTCTTCAAGTGAGGAACTGATGCCAGTCATCGTCGACAAGGACGCCGAGGCCGTCGACCGGCTCTCCGCCTTGCTCCCCTCAGGCTCCCACTCCGTGGACGGCACCGACACGTTGCACACGTGGCTGGCCCACCACCCGTCGGAGTACGCCGTACTCATCGGGCCCACGGTCGATCTCACCGAGGCCACCAACCTCTCCGAGAGCCTGCGCTACACCCGGCCCTCGACCAGCGTCGTGCTCGTGCGCGACGAGGTGGACACCGATGTGCTCTACAAGGCCATGCAGGCCGGCTGTCGCGACGTCGTGCGCTCGAGCGATGCAGTGGGCATCTCCGGTGCCGTCTCGCGCGCCCAACAGCTCTGGTCCGCACTGCACAGCGGTTCGCAGCCCTCTTCCGGCGGCCACCGGGGTCACATCATCACCGTCTTCTCCCCCAAGGGCGGCGTCGGCAAGACCACGACGTCGGTCAACCTGGCCCTGGCCCTCGCGGACAAGGGTGCCCGCAAGGTCTGCCTGATCGACCTCGACCTGGCCTTCGGCGACGTCGCGATCACCATGCAGCTCTTCCCGGCGCACACCATCGAGGAAGCGATCGGCGGAGAGGACGTCATCGACTT
>DATCYH010000354.1:0-4134 GCA_036570405.1 Nocardioides sp. | reverse complement strand
ATCCGCCCCGAGTCGCACGACGCAGTGGACGCGCTCCATGCAGTGGGCGCGCAGGTCGTGATGATCACCGGTGATGCCCAGGCGGTCGCTGAAACAGTCGCTGCTGAACTCGGCATCGACCGGGTGTTCGCCGGTGTGCGGCCCGAAGACAAGGCAGCCAAGGTTGCCGAGCTGCAACGTGAGGGCCGCAAGGTCGCCATGGTGGGCGACGGTGTCAACGACGCGCCGGCCCTGGCGCAGGCCGATGTCGGGATCGCCATCGGTGCCGGCACGGATGTGGCGATCGGATCGGCCGGAGTGGTCTTGGCCAGTTCGGACCCGCGTTCGGTGCTGTCGATCTTCGAGTTGTCGAGCGCGGCATACCGCAAGATGAAGCAGAACCTGTGGTGGGCAGCGGGATACAACCTCATCAGCGTTCCCCTCGCGGCAGGGGTCCTGGCTCCGATCGGATTCGTCCTGCCGATGAGTGTTGGAGCGATCTTGATGTCGGCCTCGACGGTCGTGGTGGCGCTCAACGCGCAACTCCTACGTCGTCTTGACCTGACCCCTGAGCGGAGTGCGGCCAGGATCCTGAACCGTGCTGTGTCCGGCTGAGTAGGCTGACGGCTCCGGTCCCGCACGCATTCGAGCCACAGGACTATTGATGATCAAGAAGCTTGCAGCGCTGTTCTCCGTCGTACTCGCGTTCGCCGTTCTCACCGCCTGCGGCGGCGATGACGAACCCTCACTCAAGACGCACACGGCCGCTGACGGGAGCAAGTTCAACGACGCCGACGTCACCTTCGCGACCGAGATGATCCAGCACCACGCCCAAGCGCTGACGATGGTCGACATGGCCCAGGGTCGTGAACTGGATCCCGAAGTCGTCGCACTCGTGGAGGGTATCCGCGAGGCCCAGGCGCCCGAGATCGAGCAGATGGTCGACTGGCTCACCGGGTGGGACAAGCCAATCCCCGAGACCTCGCGCGACCACGCCCACGCGCACGGCGACATGGAGATGGACGCCGACATGCCGGGAATGATGTCGGCCGACGACATGGCCCAGCTCGAAGCCGCCAGCGGCGCTGATTTCCAGCGGATGTGGTTGGAGATGATGATCGAGCACCACGAAGGCGCCATCAAGATGGCCAAGACCGAGCAGGAGCGTGGAGTCTCGGAGCCCGCGGTCGAACTGGCCAAGGCGATCGCCTCATCGCAGGACGCCGAGATCGAGACCATGAAGGACCTTCTCGACTCCTGAGTGCGATTCGGGCATGTCACCCTGCTGGGCCTGTCAGATCCCCGCACCGACCAGCAGGCCGATGGCATAGGTGATGCTCATTGCCAGCAGGCCGCCCCCAACGGTGCGAATCATCGCCGGCAGGTGCGGGGCCTTGCCGATCTGGGCGGAGATGCAACCAGTTGCGGCAAGCGCGATCAGGACTGCCACTGCCGTCACGAAGACAGCTGTGTCGCGCGGTGACAGCAGGATGGCCAGCAGTGGGATCACGGCGCCGGCGGCGAACGCCACCATCGAGGCCGAGGCGGCATTCCGTGGGTTGGTGAGCTCCTCTGAGTCGAGGCACAGAGCCTGCTCACCCTGAGCGACCACCGCGTCGCGTTGGCTGGAGACCGAGACATATTCGCCGACGCCCATTGAGAGCGCCCCGGCGACGGTTGCCGACAATCCGGCGGCGAGGAGGGCGCCGTCGCTGACCGCGGCTCCGGCAACACCGACCACCATAGCGGCGGTCGAGACGATGCCGTCGTTGGCGCCCATCACCCCCGCGCGCAACCAGTTGAGTCGATTGGCGATCCCGCCGGCTCCCGGCTCGGGCATGGGGTTGAAGTCCTGGTCACGCACGATCGTCTGAGACACCTTGTCCTCCGCTTCCACTGATTCCGTGAGACGTGATCGCATCACGAGGAGATCAAGGAATCCTTGACGCAGGTCAAGGAAGGTGGAGCGTGGTCGTCCTACGGTCGAAGCATCCCAACCAACCAAGGAGGTCACCATGACCATCACCCTGATCCTCACGCTCGGCATCGTCGCCGGCCTGGCAGCCATGGCCGCGTTGCTGTTCCGACCGATGGACGCAAGTGCCCACTGCGACACGATGGAAGGTCCCGCGGTCCAGGACGGCCAGCTGGCGCTGGAGACCGGAAACGTCAACGTCGCCCTGAAGTGGGTCCACTCCGACGGCGGCGCCGAGCTGAGCCGGGTCTTCGACCAGGCGCAGGCTGCACGACAGCTGGGCGACGAGGCCCGGATCGTGGCGGACCAGTGGTTCCTGGAGAACCTCGTCCGCATCCACCGTGCCGGCGAAGGAGCGACCTACACCGGGATCCAGCCGGTCGGGACCCCGATCGACGCTCGGGTCAGGGCGGCAGACGAAGCGGTCGCGACGGGCACCCTCGAGCCGTTGACCGTCCTGGTGCCTCAGGAGCAGGTCAGTGAGCTCGAGCGACGTTTCGCCGAAGTGCTGGCGCGCAAGGACTTCTCGGTCGACGACGTCGACGCGGGACGCTCCTACCTCGAGGCCTACGTCGGGTTCTTCAAGCTCGCCGAAGGCCACGACCACGCAGGTCACGACCACGCAGGGCACGACCACGCAGGGCACGACCACCAGGCTCACCAGCACGCCTGAGCGCTCGACCCCTGACCGCCGCACCGACACACCGGAGGAGCCATGACCACGATGATCCTGATCGCGATCACCATCGCGGTCGGCGCTATGGCCGGGATGGTGGTGCGGCGGTGGGTTGCCGCCCCAGCCCGGGTCGAGTCGGTCTCCATGGAGCCGACGCTGCGACACGGTCAGCGCCTCCTGGTCCGGCCGCGGCGGTCAGTTCGCGGCCTGTCCCGCGGTGACGTGGTGCTGGTCCGGTCCGAGGAGGTCGGACGGGTGGTGGTCAAGCGCACGATCGGGCTGCCGGGCGAGCGGATTGAGATCGACGCGGAGGGCCGGGTGTGCGTGAACGGCCAGCGGCTCGACGAGCCATATGCACGCTCGTCCCGTCCGGTCACCGGAGCAGCGACGTACGTCGTACCGCGCGCGAGCCTGTTCCTGCTCGGCGACAACAGGGCAGCGTCCAGCGACAGCCGCAGTTGGCGACAGCCCTACCTGGGAGAAGATGGGCTGGTGGGAAAGGTCATCCGGTTCGAGAGGAGCAGAGCGTGATGAGGAAGAAGACAGGCGTCCGTGCCAGCGCACCCTCGACACACGACCACCGGTTCCACTGCGTCAGCCTGGTCCCGGTCTTCGCCAACCTCCCCGAGGAGGACCGGCATCGCGTCGCAGCAGTGGCACGGACCAGGCACTATGAGCGCCAGGACCTGATCTTCGTCCCCGGCGACCGCCCCGGGCTGCACATCGTGCACCGCGGGCAGGTGAAGAGCTATCGACTGACCGACACCGGCGGTGAGCAGCTCGTCCGCATCGTCGGACCGGGCGACTTCCTCGGCGAGACCGCCCTGTTCACGACCATCGAAGCCGACGACTTCGCACAGGCGATCCAGCCGAGCGAGGTCTGCTCGATCGGGCGCGACGACTTCAATCGCCTGCTGGAGCACAACCCGGACGTGGCACTCAATCTGCTGGAGGCAGTTGCCGGACGGCTGCACGTCGCCGAGGGTCAACTCTCCGCGATGTCCGGACTCTCAGTGGGGGAGCGCCTGGCGAGGCACCTGCTCGAGCAGTCCGAAGGCGCCGGGACCAGCATCTTTCGGCTCGCGTCCACCAAGAAGGACCTCGCCGCCTACCTCGGGACGACTCCCGAGACGCTCAGCAGGCGTCTCACCACCATGCAGCAATGCGGCCTCATCAGCCTTGGCCCGGGCCGCACCGTCGAGATCGTCGACGCCGACGGGCTGCACGCCTTCAAACCCTGAACGTCAGGACGGAGTGATCGGCCCGACTTTGCAGAAGCCCTCCCGGCGCCGATCGTTCGCGGCACATCCTCGGTGCGCTTCACGGGGAAACGGCCTTGCCGCCCGGCCTCGCGTTCGGGCTCGAGGGACGTGACGCGATCCTGACGCTGGCCGACGAGTTCTCCATGAGTTCACCGCCGGCGACAGGTTGCTCGGCGACTACGGTCCGGACATGAGGTGGACGCAGCGCTACCCGGGCTGGCGATTGCGGGCGAAACGACGGG
>DATCYH010000353.1:0-2975 GCA_036570405.1 Nocardioides sp. | reverse complement strand
ACCAGCCTCGGCGCCGAGGCCCAGATCAAGGATCGCTGGGAACGGGTCCGCCGGATGATCCGCGGCCGGGACCCGCGATAGGCTCGCGCATCATGATCTCTGAGGACCTCCTTGTGCTCGGCGCACTGGCCCTGGTGGCGTTGGTGCTTGCCATCGGCCTCCTCGTCGTCGTCGTCCTCCTGCGCCGCGACCGGGCCCGCGCGCGTGAGCAGCTGGCCGCGAGTGCCGCCGAGTCGGCAGCCCTGCACGCGCGGATCGACGAGCTGGTCCAGCGGGTCGATGTCGGTGGCCCGCAGGTCGGCCGCTCCAGCCCGCAGGAGTTCGTGATCACCCGGATGGGCGACGCCGGCGATGAGGACGACGCGGACTCGGCACCGATCCCGTCGCGGCACATCGACGGGCGCCTGTTCGCAGACATCGTGCTGCGCGAGTCGTTCGTCAAGGCCGCCTCACTGACCCACGGCTTACGCCGGGCCCTCTCGCCCGAGACCCGCAACCGGATCCGCTTCGAGATGAAGCGTGAGGTCAAACGAGCCCGCAGGGAGCGCAAGGTGCAGATGCGCGACGTACGCCGTGAGCTCGCCGAGCGGCAGCGCCAGGCGCGCCAGCGCGCGAACCGGTCATCGTCGTCCGCGTCGGCCGAGGAGGGTGCCGCATGAGCCGCGCCCTATGGTTCGTCGCCGGGGCAGGCGCCTCGGCCTATGCGATGAACAAGGCCCGCCGGCTGCGGGAGTCGGTCACCCTCGACGGGCTCCGCGACCGCGCCAGCGGACTGGCCCTCGGGGCGCGGCTGCTGCGTCAGGAGGTCGCCCAGGGCCAGGTGGAGAAGGAGAGCGAGCTGCGCGAGCGACTCGGACTCGTCCCGGCCGGCACTCCCGAGCTGGAGTCAGCCTCCGGCCAGGGACGCCATCGCGCCGACCCACCACCCGCACTCGACACCACCACGAACTCGACCCCCCACAGCACAACCAGGAAGGCACCCACTGATGGACACCGCTGAGATCCGGCGGCGGTTCGTCGCGCACTTCGAGCGCGCCGGACACACCGCCGTGCCGTCGGCCTCACTCCTCGTCGACGACCCGAACCTGATGTTCGTCAACGCCGGCATGGTGCCCTTCAAGCCCTATTTCCTGGGCCAGGAGACGCCGCCCTTCGCCACGGCGACGAGCGTCCAGAAGTGCGTGCGCACCCCAGACATCGAGGAAGTCGGGAAGACCACCCGCCACGGCACCTTCTTCGAGATGTGCGGCAATTTCTCCTTCGGCGACTACTTCAAGGAACGGGCCATCGAGCTGGCCTGGGAGCTGGTCACCAAGCCGCAGTCCGAGGGCGGCTGGGGCTTCGACGAGGCCAAGCTCTATCCGAGCGTCTATGTCGACGACCCCGAGGCCGTCGCCCTGTGGCGCAAGATCACCGGCCTGCCCGACGACCGGATCGCGCGCCTGGGCAAGTCCGAGAACTACTGGTCGATGGGCGTTCCCGGCCCGGGCGGACCGTGCTCGGAGATCCTGATCGACCGCGGTCCCGCGTATGGCGCCGACGGCGACTTCTCGGCCGAGGACCGCTACCTCGAGTTCTGGAACCTGGTCTTCATGCAGGACGAGCTCAGCGCCGTCCGCAGCAAGGAGGACTTCGACATCTCGGGCTCGCTGCCCAAGAAGAACATCGACACCGGGATGGGCCTCGAGCGTGTCGCGTTCATGACCCAGGGCGTCGAGAACATGTACGAGATCGACGTGATGTTCCCGGTCATCGAGCGAGCCATGGAGCTGACCGGCAAGAAATATGGAGCCAATCCGGAGGACGACGTCCGCTTCCGCGTCATCGCCGACCACGTCCGTTCCTCGATGATGCTGATCGGCGACGGAGTCACCCCCGGCAACGAGGCCCGCGGCTATGTCCTGCGACGCCTGCTGCGCCGAGCGGTCCGCTCCGTGCGCCTGCTCGGCTACGAGGACCCGGCCCTGCCCGAGCTGATGCCGATCAGCCGCGACCGGATGGGCGAGACCTACTCCGAGCTGCACACCGACTGGGAGCGCATCTCCCGCGTTGCCTTCGCCGAGGAGGATGCCTTCCGCAAGACTCTGCAGGCGGGCACCCAGATCTTCGACCTGGCCGCGCAGGAGGTGAAGAAGTCCGGTGCCACGAAGCTCGCCGGTGACCAGGCGTTCGCCCTGCACGACACCTATGGCTTCCCGATCGACCTGACCCTGGAGATGGCTTCCGAGGCCGGCCTCACCGTCGACCACGAGGGCTTCCGCCAGCTGATGGCCGAGCAGCGCGAGCGGGCCAAGGCCGACGCCAAGTCGAAGAAGGGCCAGCACGCCGACACCGGTGTCTATCGCGGGATCCTCGACGCCAACGGGCCCACCGAGTGGCTGGCCTACGAGACGCTTTCCACCGAGTCCTCGCCGCTGGCCCTGGTCAGCGGGGGAGCAGCAGTGAGTTCGCTCGGCAACGGAGAGGTCGGCGAGCTGATCCTGGACCGTACGCCGTTCTACGCCGAGTCCGGCGGACAGGTCGCCGATGCCGGGATCATCGAGTTCGACGGCGGACGCCTTGAGGTCCTCGACGTGCAGCGCCCGGTGCGCGGCCTGGTGGTCCACCAGGTACGGGTCGTCGACGGCGAGTTCGCCCTCGAGGCCGCACAACGCGGGACCGGCCAGCTGCACGCCCAGGTCGACCCCGAGTGGCGCATGGGAGCCCGCCAGGCCCACTCCGGCACCCACGTCGTGCACGCCGCGCTGCGCGACGTGCTCGGTCCGACGGCCCTGCAGTCCGGCTCCTACAACCGCCCCGGCTACCTGCGCCTCGACTTCGGGTGGACCCAGTCGCTGAGCCCCGAGCAGGTCAAGGACATCGAGGAAGTCTCCAACCAGGCACTCCGCGCCGACCTGCCCGTCGGTTGGCAGTACATGACCCTGCCCGAGGCCAAGGAGTGGGGCGCGATCGCGCTCTTCGGGGAGACCTATGAC
>DATCYH010000352.1:0-2838 GCA_036570405.1 Nocardioides sp. | reverse complement strand
ACGAATACCACATGGCTGAACTCGAACCTCGCCTGTTCGACTGCCTGGGTCATCGAGTCGTGAAGCGTGTCGGTGATGACTGACCAACGCTCGTCGCAGTAGAAGAGGTAGAACCCTCGTCGCCCTCGTACTGAGCAATGGCGAGCACGGCGGGTGTCACAAGGACTTCACCATCCACGATGTGAAGGGTCCCACCTGTCGGCGTCGACTCGCTGAGGTCGGCGATCGCAAGGACTCTGGCACCATCGAGCGTCGGCGGCGATTCTCGCACGAGAGCACTCTGCCCGTTCCGAGCACAGATCCATCGTCAATGATGATCACTACCAAACGACCAGGCATACGCTGGTGCACGTGACAGACGGGTCGTTCGAACGGGTCCTGACTCGCGAGCAGTTCAACGCGATGTTCCGTGACGCTCGGCCACCGAGCGACGACGACGTATCGATCACAACGGACGGCCGTCGGCTCGACTCAGCGGCCGCAGTGGTCGAGTTCTTCGCTCTGCTCGACGCCGAGGGTCGCGAGTAGTCGTTTCTCAGGAGGAGCGCGAGACCAGGCGGACGTCGGCACCTAGAGCGTCCGCCACACGCTGCAGGGTGCGGGCGGTTGGGCTCGTCGTCCCTCGCTCGATCCGGCTGATGTCGCCCTGATCGATGCCGGACAGCTCGGCGAGCTGCGCCTGGGTCAGGCCGTGCTTCTCACGTAGCTCGACGACCTGCATGGCTACGTCGTAGGCCTGTTCGAACACGGCGCGATCGGCCCCGACACCGGGAGCGACCCGAGCCCGTCGTGCGGCTGTGCTGTCTCGATAGCTCCGTGCCATGTCCAGACCTCCTTGGGACCCATTATGGGGAGTTACCCATACAACGTCAACCCTTCCGCCGGCGCTCTCGTCGTTGACGCGCCTTGAACTGAGCCAGCAGCTTGCGCGCCAGTGCTATCTCCCGCTGCTGTCGACGGGGCTTGGGGTCATCACCCTTGTCGTAACCACCGAGCAGCAGGACGATCTTGGTCCCATAGAAGTGAACGAACACCCTGAGGAGGACAGCCTCGCGGTGCGAGCTCGAGTCGGGAGTGTCGCCACCGAACATCTGAGCGATCTCGTCGGCGTCATGTCGGACACGAAACTCGTGCAGACCGTCTCCGAGCGGCTTCAGCCACTCGGTACGAGCGAGGTCGATCCCTCGTTCGGAGAGCACCCGATCGATCGCCGTGTCGAGGGCGACGAACTTGAAGTCGGACAGACTGTCGATGAACTTCTCGAAGGGCACCGAGCCGTCATCGGCTTCGAACGGCTCCGGCGTCCAGATCCCCGCCAACGATCAGCCTCTGGCGCGCGGGCCGCGGACCCGGGCCTTCGTGATCAGGTCGCAGTCCCTCGGGTCGCGCACTGCTTGCACGGCCGGTTGCCGTCCCCCTTGCCTGGCACGCGGTTCTTGGCGGGGATCTGTTGACCGGTCGGGCACGTGTCGGTGTCGTGATACACGTCGGGATCTGACGGGTTGCTCGAGTGGTAGCTCACCGGGATTCCTCCTGAGGCGTGGTGCCGTCAGGGTAGGCGAACGTGTGTACGACTTCAACGGCCTCTGCGATCTCTCGTTGACCACCGTCCGCCGGCGTCCGCCGTTGTCGCAAAGCGATAACGGCAAGTCTGTGTGTTGTCATCGGTGATTTGGGAGCCGCGTCTCGAAGTCAGAGCGAAGGAGCACGGGCGAGAGAGTGGGTTCGACACCGGGCAGACTGAGCATGTGTTCGATGACCTCATCGGTTCGTTCTTCGGCTGGTCGGCCGGCAGCGCGATCCGTCGACGCCGATTGCGGAAGAGGGCCGAGCGGATCAGACGTGGAGACGACTTCGCCGTGTGGGTCCGCTCGCACGCGCCTGGTGCTCCTGACTGGAGGACTCCTCGCGGTTCTCTGCGGCGACGAGCGGGCCAGGTCGGGCTGCGCCCACTGATCCGTCGCTGGCGGCGCATTGACCTCACGGACGCTCGGAGCATCGGTAGCCGGCTCCGTCGGTCGGCGGCCGACGGCCGACGGTGACGCTCTCGTCCTCGAGCTGCGACCTGGCCTTCAAATCGACCGGCTCTTGATCCCTCCCGAGATTGCGCCGCATGTGGAGCCGCTCTTCGGTTCGGCCTACGCGGTCGACGGCTCCCGGACCAGTGGGTGATCCGCGATCCTTCGCTGTAGATCGGCGTCCGCTGATCGAACAACTGGTCGATCAGCGGAACGCTGAGGGGCTCTCAGCGTTCCGTTGACCATTCCGCTGAGGGTGCGGGCGCATGGTCCGCCTCATGGCACCTACCCGAGCACCCCAGAACACCACCGAGGCCGAGGTCAACCGTCCGCCGGACGGCGGTCCGCCGAGCCTGCTCGTGCAGGTACCCGTCGCCGCGCGGATGCTCGGCATCGGGCGGACGAAGGTCTACGAGCTCGTCAACGACGGTGAGCTCGAGCTCGTGCACATCGGCTGCCGGTCTCTCGTCCCGGTCGACTCTGTGCAGTCGTTCAGCGATCGCCTGCGGGAGCAAACGGCGGCGGCACTCGCTTCCGATCCATTCGGCGACGTCGTACGCTTCCGGGAGTCCCCTTGGGATGACTCGCAGCCTCCCGCTGCCTGAACTGCACCAACTCGCAGCCAGGAGCGGTGATGAGCATCCACCGACGAGTCGGGAAGCGGGGCAACACCTACGAGGTCCGCCTGCGCTCCCCCGACGGCCGTGAGATCTCCCGCTCGTTCCGCACCGAGCGGGAGGCACGGGCCTTCGAGGCCGACCAGCGAGCGACCATGCACCGCGGCGGTTGGGTGGACCCGCGCTCCGCCACCACCATGTTC
>DATCYH010000351.1:0-5458 GCA_036570405.1 Nocardioides sp. | reverse complement strand
AGTTGAGCCCGAGCGTGAACGTGGTCTGGTCTGCCCAGTACAGCGTCGACGGCGGTCCTTGGCAGACGGTGGATGGCACTGTCACAACGATTGGCCCCGGCGCGCCACTTCGTGTCCGCGAAGCGGTCCCAGTGCTCACCTCCGGTAACTGACTCGACGGCCGTAGCCAGTTCCGAGCGTGAGTGAGCCGGGAGCTTTGAGGTCGTCTCCCGAGTTATTCACAGGCAGCCGCTGAGGCGTCCCGGGGGAGTACGGATCTTCCTACGCTGTTCCACGGCGCCGACGTTCCGGCGCCATCTCGGGAAGAGGACGATCAGATGACTTCAGTTGGACAAGGATTCGTTGGGCTGGCTGCGACTGTCATTCAGCGTGTGTCGATGGGGAAGGTGCGCCGGTGGTGTGCCGGCCCCGTTGTCGCAACGATGATTGCGACGTCAATGACTGGCTGCGCAGGCGACGACAACTCGAAGTGGCGGTTGTTGGGGACTGATGCGCCGCCGTCGACTCACGGTGACTGGCGCGTGCCGAGCATGAGCGGCGCCGACTTTGTCACCGCCTATCTCATTGAGAGCGGGGTGGCCGGCCATACAGGAGACACCTCGAAGCTGAAGTTGATGGCAGATCCCGGGTGCGTCACTTGTGCCGCGATGGTGCGTGCGATCGAGGAGCTGCATGCCGCCGGCGGCACCCACGAAACTGACGGACAAGCACACACCGTGACCTCGATCAAGATGCTCGGCACGACGGAGTCCGCTGGGATTCGATATGACGTAACGATCCAGGTCAGTGCTGGGCGGGCTCGCAAGTCGGCGGACGACGAACTCTTCGAATTCGAGGGAGAGCAGCAACGCTGGTTGGTGGATGTGACGATCACCAACGGCGATTGGAAGATCGCCGAGATTGGCTACCCGGACGGCGCGGAGCCTGACCTGGGGTTGCGGTTGTAGACCGATCCTGTCGGTGGCTCGTGATAGTGGCCGGGAGGTCCAAACCTCCCTCTGACCTGCGAAAATAGTTCTCCCACAGATTGCCAGAATGCCTTGTCGACGAACAAACGTTCGACCTAAAATCGGGTCATGAACCCGGCCTCCGAACTCCCCACATGTGAGACCGCTGACGCGGTTCTCGGGGACGCGGCGCGACTGCGCAGGGTGGCCGACGATGCCGAGCGCGGCATCCTCATGCGCGCCGTGCAGTGGGCAGACCTGCACCCAGCGCCGGAGGGGGACGACCCTGCTCCGGGTGCCCGCGATGAGGCGAGTGGTCGCGAGTCTGATGCGTACTCGGCGCGTCCGGCGGTGGCATGGGACAGCACGGCCGAGTTCGCGCTGAGTGTCGGCATCCCGCCCTCGTTCTCCGATCACTTCTTCGACCAGTGCCTGGAGCTGCGCCACCGCCTGCCGAGGACCTGGTCTCGAGTGCTGAGCGGAGAGCTGACGGCATGGCGGGCCCGGCGCATCGCAGACGTCACGCTGAACCATCCCGTCGACGTGGCCACTTACGTGGACGAGCACGTATGGGCCATCGCCCACAAGGTCGGGCTGATCACCTTGGCGAAATTGCTCGACGAGGCGATGCTGGCGCTCTATCCGGAGGAGCGTGAGCGCGAGCGACTCGACGCGCTCGACAGGCGGCAGGTGAGACTGCTCAAGGACATCTCCGCCAACGGCGTCGCCACGATGATCATCGAGGCCGACCTGAAGGACGCCCTGGACTTCAATGACACCGTCTCGAAGTTGGCGCACCTGCTGAAGGAGGCTGGCTGCGAGGAGTCCTTGGATGTACGCCGTGCCCTTGCAGTCGGCATCTTGGCTGATCCGGGCCGCGCGCTTGACCTCCTCGAGGGGAGCGGTGAGGCGGAAGGGAAGACGCCACGAGAGCGTCGCAAGAAGATGACGATCGTGCTGCATCTGGCCGATACGGCGCTGACCGGTCTCGGCGGCGGACACGTGGGCCGGATCGAGCGCGGTGCCAAGCCGATCTCCGTCGAGATGATCCGCGACTGGTGCGGGCGCGCGGACACTGCCGTGACGGTGCTCCCGATCGTCGACGACCGTGACCACATCGACGTGGAACGCTACGAGATTCCCGATCGGGTCACGGACCAAGCTGATCGTCGCAGTCTGTGCTGTGTCTTTCCGTGGTGCAACCGCTCAGCCGTGGCCTGCGATCACGACCATGTTGTGCCGTTCGGCGTCGGAGGCATGACCTGTTCTTGCAACATCGCTCCTCTGTGTCGACGCCACCATCGGCTCAAGACCCACACCGCCTGGTCCTATGACGTGCTGGAGCCGGGTGCCTACCTGTGGCACTCGCCCTTCAGTCGCACCTACTTCCGCGACAACCTCGGTACGGCGGACGTCACGCTCCCCGGCGAGGTCGACGACCACGACGGTTGTTTCATTACCCGCGATCCCGATCTGACAAGGACCGGCCCCGACCGGGCTGGCACTGGCCCGCCGGGGATCGATCCGGAACGTCTTCGACAACGAGTCGCGCGGATGCGCGAACGGATGGCGCGTGTCCACGACGTACGCGGCTGTTCCCGGGTGGTCCCGGATTTCCAACCCACCGACTTCCTGCCCTGGGACATCACCGACGATGACGACCCAGCCACCGCTCCGCGTCGGCCCGATGAGCCGGTCCCACCAGGGGAGCGAGATTGGCAGCGCAGGCCGATCGTCGAACAGATCGACGACACGCCTCCACCCTTCTGAAGACCGGCACGACCCGCGCACTCCACACCCTTAGTCTTCGGGTGTGGAGTCACGCGCGTCAGCAGATGAGGTTCCGGAGCACCTTCCGGAGCCGATGGCGAGAACCCTTGGCGACTATGAGCGCCACCTGGTCTCCGAGCGCGACCTGACCAGCCACACCGTTCGCGCCTACACCGGCGACATTGCATCGATGCTCGCCCACGCGGCGAAGCTCGGACACCAGGATGTGGCCGGACTCGACCTGCGCACACTCCGCAGCTGGCTCGCCAAGCAACAAAGCATGGGCAAGTCACGAACGACGATTGCCCGGCGGGCCACGGCGATCCGTGTCTTCACCGCCTGGCTGGCCCGCACCGAGCGGTCCGCCACCGATGCGGGAAAGCTGCTGGCAAGTCCCAAGGCGCACAAGACTCTCCCTGACGTGCTCCGCGCGGACGAGGCGAAGGATCTCGTCGAGCAGGCCGCCGCGCTGGCCGACGACGACAGTCCCGTGGGCATCCGCGACGTCGCCATTCTCGAGCTGATGTATGCGACTGGTGTCCGTGTCGGCGAGCTCACCGGGCTCGACATCGACGACATCGACTTCGACCGCAACGTCATCCGCGTGCTCGGCAAGGGGCGCAAGGAAAGGACGGTGCCGTTCGGCCAGCCTGCGGCTGCTGCGCTCAAGCGCTGGATCGATCGGGCGCGGCCGGCCATCAGGCAGGAGGGTGCCGGCCCGGCACTCTTCCTCGGGACGCGCGGGAAGCGGATCGACCAGCGTGCAGTCCGCACCCTGGTGCACAAGCGCATCGCCGACGTCGACGGTGCGCCCGACATCGGGCCGCACGGACTCCGGCACACCGCGGCCACGCACCTACTCGAGGGCGGCGCAGACCTACGAACCGTCCAGGAACTCCTCGGTCACGCCTCCATGGCCACCACGCAGATCTACACGCACGTGACGACCGAGAGGCTCCGCTCGGCCTACCGGCAGGCGCACCCGCGCGCCTGAGGCGTCAGTCGCGTGACCGGGACCGGCAGAGGCGAGCCGGGGCCAGCAGGGCAGCGAGACCAGCAGCTTCGTCACCGCACCTGCCTCGACGGCCACAACAACGTTCCGAGACCGGACACCACCGACGCAGACCCGCCGGGGGCCTCACCGTTCGCCCCACTCGGCAAGGTCGGGGCGGGCAGCCCGCCCGGGGGGAGCAGGCGCACGCGCGCCGCCCCGACCAGGTCAAGGGGATCGAGATAAACCGATCCGCGCAGCCAGCCCCAGTGCAGGCACGCCGCCGGCAGACAGTGCGAGCCGCGCAGCTCCAGCCTGCCGATCACCTCACCCGCGCTGACTGGATCGCCGACGTTGACACTCGCCACCACCGGCTCGTACGTCGTGCGCGTGTCGCCGTGCTCGACGCTCACCACGCCACGACCCGCGATCGACCCCGCAAAGCTGATCGTGCCAGGCAGGGACGCACGCACGGGCTGCCCTGCCGAGCCGTTCAGATCCACACCCCGGTGACCGGCGCCCCACTTCTCCGTCGGAGGGGCGAATCCATCGACGACAGCGGGGCGTGGATCAAGCGGCCACACCCCTCGTGTGGGCTGCTCGCCACCGGGGTCGGCGAATGCGCCCGACCCGCCGCCGACGGCACACGTCAGCAGCATTCCGACAAGGAGTCCGAGAAGAGCAACGATCCGCATGGGAGCACCCTGCCGGGCGCCGGAGGTCGGGGGAGGAGGGCCGTCGTACCCTGTGGAAAGCGCCTCCAAGAACGGCCCCTGTGGACGAAATTCGGGCCGCCCCCGGTGGGGCACACCGAAGGCCGAGGGAGAGGGCCCCGCTCGATTGGCCGGGAGCCTCCCGATTCGACTACTCTGATCACCGCAATCCATCCGTGGATTGACTTCGCACGCTCGCAGACCACGACCCACTCCCCAAGACTCGACCAGGGGAGCGGGAACGCCCGTGGGCGACGTTCCTCAGTGTCGGTCGAAGACCGAGTCGGAACGCGCGCGGCGTCAGGGCGACCGGCACCCGTCGGGAGCAACGAACTGAAAACAATGCTGGCCGAACACTGGCCTGCCTCTCCGGAGCGAACCGGGGCAAAAGGCAGGCGGCATCAGTGTGGGGCCACACAACACGAAAGTAGAACCACATGGCAGTCGTGACCATGCGCCAGCTCCTCGAGAGCGGCGTCCACTTCGGACACCAGACCCGTCGCTGGAACCCGAAGATGAAGCGCTTCATCATGACCGAGCGCAACGGCATCTACATCATCGACCTGCAGCAGTCGCTGGCCTACATCGACCGCTCCTACGCCTTCGTCAAGGAGACCGTCGCCAAGGGCGGCGTCATCATGTTCGTCGGCACCAAGAAGCAGGCGCAGGAGGCCATCGCCGAGCAGGCGACCCGCGTCGGCATGCCCTACGTCAACCAGCGTTGGCTCGGCGGCATGCTCACCAACTTCCAGACGGTGGCGCAGCGGATCAACCGCCTCAAGGAGCTCGACGAGATCGACTTCGACGACGTCGCGGGCTCCAACCGCACCAAGAAGGAACTGCTCCAGATGAAGCGGGAGCGGACCAAGCTGGACAAGACCCTTGGCGGCATCCGCGAGATGACCCGCACGCCTTCGGCCGTGTGGATCGTCGACACCAACAAGGAGCACCTGGCTGTCGAGGAAGCCCGCAAGCAGCGGATCCCGATCATCGGCATCCTCGACTCCAACTGCGACCCGGACCTCGTCGACTTCCCG
>DATCYH010000350.1:0-3946 GCA_036570405.1 Nocardioides sp. | reverse complement strand
TGATTGAACTAAGCGAGCGAATCCTGAGAGGATGGGGTCATGACCTCCAACCGTCCCGTGTTCACCCCGGAGCACGAAGAATTCCGCAGCCTCGTCAAGGAGTTCCTCGCTCGCGAGGTCGCTCCGCACCACGAGGCGTGGGAGCGCAACGGCCAGGTGGACCCCAGCGTCTACAAGGCAGCCGCCGAACGCGGCGTGCTCGGCTTCTCCGTCCCGACCGAGTACGGCGGCCTCGGCATCGACGACTTCCGCTACAACGCGATCGTGGCCGAGGAGCTCTCGGAGTCCGGTCTGGGCGGTCCCGCCCTCACCCTCCACAATGACATCGTCGCGCCCTACCTCCTGCGCCTCACCACCGAGGAGCAGCGCCAGAAATGGCTCGTCGGCCTGGCCGCCGGCGACCTCACGTTCGCGATCGCGATGAGCGAGCCGGGCGCAGGCAGCGATCTCGCCGGGATCCGCACCTCGGCACGCCGCGAGGGCGACGAGTGGGTGATCAACGGTCAGAAGACCTTCATCTCCAACGGCATCCTCAGCGACGTCGTGATCGTGGTCTGCCGCACCGACCCGGAAGCCGGACACAAGGGCTTCAGCCTGATCGCCGTCGAGCGTGACACCCCCGGGTTCGAGCGGGGCCGCAAGCTGAAGAAGATGGGCCACCACGCCCAGGACACCGCAGAGCTCTTCTTCTCCGACTGCCGCGTGCCCGCAGCCAACCTGCTCGGCAAGGAGGGCCGCGGGTTCTTCCACCTCATGGAGAACCTGCCCTCCGAGCGCCTCTCCATCGCGATCTCCGCAATCGCCGGGGCGCGCCGTACGTTCCGGCAGACGGTGGAGTATGCCAAGTCCCGACAGGCCTTCGGCCAGTCGATCGGCTCCTTCCAGGCAAACCGGTTCACCCTCGCGGAGATGTCCACCGAGCTCGACATCGCCCAGGTCTATGTCGACGACTGCATCCGCCAGGTCCTCGACGGGACCCTGACCGCCGTCGACGCGGCCAAGGCCAAGTGGTGGTGCACCGAGCTGCACAAGAAGGTCGTCGACCAGTGCCTGCAACTGCACGGCGGCTACGGCTACATGCTGGAATACCAGGTTGCCCGCGACTATCAGGACGTGCGCATCTCCACGATCCTCGGCGGCACCACCGAAATCATGAAGGACATCATCGGCCGCGACCTCGGCTTCTGATCCGACCGCACACCAGAGGAGAGAACATGGACATCAAGGGCAAGTTGGCCGTCGTCGTCGGCGGCGCGTCCGGCATGGGGCGGGCCTCGGCCGAGGCGCTCGCCAGCCGCGGCGCCAGCGTGGCGATAGTAGACCGTCCCGGCGGCGAGGGCGAGAAGATCGCTGCCGACCTCGGCGGCACCTTCCACGAGGGCGACATCACCGACCACGCCGGGATCGAACAGGTCCTCGCGGCTGCCGTCGAGCAGCTCGGCGGCCTCCACATCGCGGTGAACACCGCCGGTGGTGGCACCGTCGCCAAGACCCTGGGCAAGAACGGCCCGCACCCGATCGAGGACTTCGCGAACGTCATCAACCTGAACCTCGTCTCGACGTTCAACCTCAACCGGCTCCAGGCCCTGCACATGAGCCACGGCGAGCCCGACGAGGACGGCGAGCGCGGGGTCATCATCAACACCTCCTCGATTGCTGCCTTCGAGGGCCAGATCGGTCAGGTCGCCTACTCGGCCGCCAAGGCCGGCATCGCCGGGATGGCACTCACGATGGCCCGAGACCTGGGTCCCCAGGGCATCCGCGTGCTCGCCATCGCCCCGAGCCTCTTCGCCACGGGTGCGGTGGCCGGACTGCCCGACGACATGATCCCGGCACTTGTGGCCGGCAACGCATTCCCCAAGCGAATGGGCCGCCCGGACGAATATGCCAAGCTCGCCGTGGCCATCGCCGAGAACAGCATGCTCAACGGACAGTGCCTGCGTCTGGATGCCGGAATGCGCTTCGCCCCACGCTGAACGAACGCTACGACACATCGATCCGGAACCGGGTTCTGATTCATCAGGACCCGGTTCTGTACACTCCGGGCATGACCGAGGATCTGGTGAGCGCCGCCGTCGACCGCAGCCTGCGCAACCGCAGGAGCGCCGCCGAGACAGAGGTGTCGAGACTGCTGGAGACCGGCCGTGACCTGCTGGGCTCCGGGGCAAACCCCAAGGTCGGCGAGATCGTCAAGGCTGCGAAGGTCTCCAACGAGGCCTTCTATCGCTATTTCGGCAGCAAGGATCACTTCGTCGCGGCCGTCGTCGAGGACGGCTGCCGGCGCATGGTGGCCCACGTCGAACGTAGGCTCTCCGACGTCGCATCCCCACAGGAGCGGCTCCACGCGGTCGTCGACGCGATGATGAAGCAGGCCGGCCCCCGCGTCGGCCGGACGACGCGCAACATCCTGGCACTGTCTCGAGCCAGCAGCGGTGCTCGGGAGCAGGTCACGTTCGAGGAGTCCCTCGCTGCGGTCCTCGAGCCGGTTCTGGCCGACCTGGGTTCGATGGACGCCCGTCGAGACGCCCGCGCGGCCACCAGTGCCGTGATCGGCGTCCTGCAGGACCTCCTCTGGAACGAGCAACCCCCCACGGCCGCCGACACCGACCACCTGGCGCAGTTCCTGCTGGCGGCAATCAGTCGCCCAACGAACCCGTGAGACGTTCCACGGCGTCGAGGTAGTCCTCGGCCATCTCCAGCACGACCTCGCGTGAGGACTTCTGGCGGCTCATCAGCCCGACGCCCTGGCCGACCCAGTAGGTGGCCAGCGCCTGCGCACCCTCATCCCCACGCTCGGCGAGCGCATCGATTCGCCGCAGACTCGGCTCGCTGATGTAGGACTGCATCGGCATCGGCAGTGGCAACGGGGCGTCCCCCGATGCCCAGGCTTCGGTCCAGGCAGACTTCAGCTGGCGTGAGGACTTTCCGGTGCGGCCCTTCGACCGGACCGTGTCTCGAGACGTTGCCGCGAGCATCTTCTGCACAGTGTGCAGCGCTGTCTCCGCCTCGGGAGTGGTCAACCACACCGACCCGGTCCAGGCGCCGGCTGCGCCGAGTGCGACGGCTGCTGCCATCTGCCGACCGGTGACGATGCCGCCGGCGGCAAGCACCGGCGCACTGGATCCTGCGGCACGCAGTGCCTCGACGACCTCGGGAACCAGCACCATGGTCGTCACCTCGCCGCAGTGCCCTCCGGCCTCGGTGCCCTGGGCGATGATCACGTCGACGCCGGCATGAACTTGCTTGAGCGCATGTTCCTTGGCACCGACGAGCGCCGCGATCGGCACCCCTTCGGCCTTCGCCCGGTCGATCATGTATTGCGGCGGCACACCGAGGGCATTGGCGATCAGCTTGATCGGGTGCCGGAAGCAGACCTCGAGCAGCTGCTCACCCTTGTCGTCACTCAACGCCTGCCCGAGGATCGCGGCCACATCGTCCTGTCCGGCCTCGATCCCGTGCTCGTTGAGCAGCTCGGCCACGAAAGCCTTGTGCTGGCCCGGGATCCGGGCCAGCAGCTGGTCGCCGGTGAGCCGGTCACCCTTGCCCTCGAACTTGTCCGCCACGACGATGTCGGCGCCATATGGCTTGCCGTCGACGTGGTCGTCGATCCAGGCCAGCTCGGCCTCGAGCTCCTCGGCGGTGTGCGAGGAGGCACCGAGCACCCCGAACCCTCCCGCGTTGGTGACGGCCGCGACGACGTCTCGGCAGTGACTGAAGGCCAGCAGCGGGATGTCGATGTCGAGCAGCTCGCAGATCTCGGTTCTCATGTTGCTACCTGTTCTTCCACCGGGGTGTGCGCTTCTGGGCGAAGGCCGTCATGCCCTCGATGGCGTCCTCACTCATCAGCAGGTCGTCGAGCGCCGCAAACTTCCGGTTCACCGCCGCGACGACATCCGGGATGCCGGCGGTCCCAGCCATCAGGGAGATGGAGGTCCGCACCGAGGTC
>DATCYH010000349.1:0-2175 GCA_036570405.1 Nocardioides sp. | reverse complement strand
GAGTTGGCCCTCGCAGCTGACGACGTGGCCGACCTGCTGCCCCGGATCGCCCAACCGATCGGATCCTCGACCGCTGCATTCATCCCCGGTCCACGAGCGCACACCCAGGCGCCGGCGCTCACCGGGCTGTGGGCGCCGCTGATGACGGCGCTGCAGGATCTCGAGACCACCGGCCAGGACGTCATCGTCGACTGTGGTCGACTCGGGCTCGTCGGGTGGCCCGAGACTGTGCTCGCCGAAGCTGACCTATCGGTGATGCTGTGTCGAACGCACCTGCCTGCCATCGCGGCCACCCGGTCGTGGGCCGAGACCGTCCAGCGTGGACATCCGGCGTGGGCAAGTCCCGGCGTGATGCTCGTGGGCGAGGGTCAGCCGTATTCGGCCAAGGAGGTCAGCAGTGTCCTCGGGTTGCCGGTTCATGCAGTCGTCGCGGACGATCCGCAGTCCGCAGCGGTCTTGCACCGCGGGGTCACAATCCCCGAGCGGTTCGATCGCAGCCCATTGGTGCGCAGCCTTCAGGCAGCGATCTCCGCAATCCACGCCGCTGCGAATGTGCGGCACCATGGTCTCGACGCGGAGGTGCTCTCCGATGTCCAGTGACCACCTCGTCCGTCCCACCAACGCCGATCCGCGGCTGATCGACCTGCCGCTGTTCGGCCAACCGCTACCCAGGACCTCAGCTGCGACTCCCCCGCGACTACCCGAGCCACCGGTTGGGTCGTCGTACGACGACGCGGACGTCGACTGGGGCGTCGTCGCCTCACTGCGGACACTCGCCTCGAAGCAACTGAGTCAGGCGGTGAGCGCGGAGTCTTCGCGTCTGGACAAGACAGCGCAAACCGAGTTGGGCCGTGCCATCGTGCTGGATCTGATCGAGGCGACGATGGCCGACCGGGTCAACGACGGGCGAGGCGCGTGGAGCTCAGCAGCCCAGGCCGCTCTCGCCCAAGCGGTGTTCGATTCCCTGTTTCGTCTGGGTCGACTGCAACCACTGGTCGACGACGACCGGGTCGAGAACATCATCATCGCTGGGCACGACAACGTGATGCTCGAACTTGTCGACGGATCGCTGATTGAGGGGCCACCTGTCGCTGACTCTGATGCTGAGTTGATCGACTTCCTGGTCTTCCTCGCTTCGCGCAGCGAGGTGAACGCTCGCGGGTTCTCCGAGGCTCAGCCTCGGCTGCACCTGCGCCTTGACGGTGGCTCACGGTTGGCGGCTGCCGCGTGGGTGACACCGCGTCCATCAGTCGTGATCCGACGGCACCGGCTGATGCAGGTGACCCTCGACGACCTCGTTAAGCGCGGGATGCTCTCGCCGCTACTTGCCTCGTTCCTGCGTGCCGCTGTTCGTGCCCGCAAGAGCATCGTGGTCTCGGGTTGCCAAGGGGCCGGGAAGACGACGCTGGTGCGTGCCCTGTGCAGCGAGATCGATGAGTACGAGGCGATCGGCACGTTCGAGACCGAGTACGAACTTCACCTCAACGAGCTGGGCCGTCACAAGATCGTGCATGCCTGGGAGGCACGCCCTGGGTCCGGGGAGCGTGGTGCTGACGGTCGCCTGGCCGGCGAGTTCAACCTCGACGAAGCGTTGATCGACTCGTTCCGGTTCAACCTGTCACGTCAGATCGTCGGCGAGGTCCGCGGCCGGGAGATCTGGGCGATGATCAAGGCGATGGAGTCCGGCACCGGATCCATCTCGACCACGCACGCCTCCGATGCTGTTGCGGCGATCCGCAAGCTGGTCACGTGCGCGATGGAGGCCGGTCCGCACGTCACCCACGAGCTGGCGACGAGCAAGCTCGCGTCGACCATCGACCTGATCGTGCAACTGGATCTCACCACCGAGCGTGCAGCGGACGGATTCCAGCGACATCGCTGCGTGCGTGAGGTGATCGCGGTGGCGCCGGGCGAACGCGAGACCGGCTACGCCACGACGCACCTGTTCTCCCCCGATGCCTCCGGAACCGCACGGCCCGCGATCCTCCCCGAGGAGTACCGGGCACTGGCGCCCTACGGGTTCGACCTCGGCGGCTTCCTCGGTGAGCAGCAGGTGTTGTCGTGATTGCCCTGGTGCCGGCTGTTGCGGGAGCACTGATAGTCGCCGGGGTGATCGGGTTGGTCGTCGGACTGAAACCGGCGCCGGTTCGTCCGCCGCGGTCTCGCCCGGTTCAG
>DATCYH010000348.1:0-7091 GCA_036570405.1 Nocardioides sp. | reverse complement strand
TCACATATCGGAGGAACTTTCATGACTAGATATTCAAGCCATCGTTTGTCTCGCGTCTGGCAGGTGGGAGTCCTCGCAGGCGTCCTCGGTCTGGGTGCAGCGTGTGGCGGACCCGCCTCGTCCGATGACGATGCGATCAAGATCGGTGTCGTCCAACCGTTCTCCGGAGCTCTTGCCGGTTATGGCGAAGAGACCCAAGCGGGGTTCGACTATGTGATCGAGCGCTACAACAAGGCAGGTGGCGTCGAGAGCATGGACGGCGCCAAGATCGAGATGATCAAGGCCGACGATGCCAGTGAGCCGTCGAACACCGCGACCGAAGCCCGTCGCTTGATGGGCAAGGAAGGTGTCTCGCTCGTCGTCGGCATCCCGGTCACCACTGAAATGGCGGCCATCTCTCCCGTCGCCGACCAGTTCCAGATCCCCGTGCTCTCAGTGGGCGCGGGTGGCTCGAACAGCGAATACGTCTATTCCCTTGGCCTGCCATACGACGACGGCTACGCAAAGTCGATGGCCGACTTCCTCATCGACGCCCGCGACAAGAAGGGCGCGAAGCTCGAGACGGTGGCTCTCGTCTACACCGACTATGAGACCGGCCAGGAGGTGTCGAAGGGGCTGGAGAAGCGTCTCAAGGCCGCTGGTTTCAAGATCGTCGCCGACGTGCCGCTTCCGGCTGAGAGCGACAACTACAAGCCGCAGTTGGCTCGCATAAACAGCATGGACCCCGACGTGGCCGTGGGACTGGTGACGACCCCGAGCGGTGTCGCCCTGCACCAGGCCCGAGCGGCGACGAAGTCCGAGGTTCTGTTCGTGGGAGGCACCGGTGGCTATGCCGATCACCAGGTGTGGGACAGCCTGGGGGACTCGGTCGCCAAGGACATTCTGGTGAACAACATGTTCGGACTTACGAACTTTGCTGAAGCTGCGAAGAGCCCCTCGCTCCAGAAGTTCCTGACCGAGGCCCGCAAGCACGAGGACGAGCTCGATGCGCCACTCGGGCAGCTGTTCATCGCCGGTGCTCAGATGGCCTACGTGGTCATCGATCTCCTGGAGAAGGCCGGTTCGTCGGACCCGAAGGACATCTTGGACGCGTTCAAGGACGTGGATATCCCGGCTGGATCAGATGGGGTCCTCTTCCCACGGTCGGATGGACTCCGCTTCGATCCGAAGACTCGTTTCCTCACCGACAACGCCTCGCTCATTGTGAAATGGAATGAAGACGAGACGCTTGACGTGATGTGGCCGGACGCGCTCGCATCGGAGAAGTTGGAAGCGAACATGTTGGACTGATGCCGTTCTGAACGAAAGTAGGGCCGCCCTTGAGTGTGAGGGCGGCCCTGCTGTTTGAGCGTGACCGGTCATTCTTGGAGACCGGTCCTGGAGCGATCCGGATGTTGTCGTCGGCAGTGTTGCTGATCGTCAGCCGTTGATCATTCCCGCACCCACCGTGACCCCGGTGGCCTCATCGATCAGGATGAACGATCCGGTGGTCCGGTTCTTCGAGTAGGGGTCGCAGAGCAGCGGAACGGTGGTGCGGAACTGGACGCGACCGATCTCGTTGAGCCCGAGCTCCTTGGTCTCCTGGTCGCGGTGCAGCGTGTTGACATCCATCCGAGATTGGACGTCCGTCACCAGCGCTCGGCCGGTGCGGGTGGTGTGCTTGATGGCGAGTTTCTGGCGTGGGCGCAGGGGCTCGTTGGTCATCCAGCAGACCATCGCGTCGATGTCCTGGCTGGGCGTCGGGGCGTTGCGCACGCGCGCGATCATGTCGCCGCGGGACACATCGAGGTCGTCCTCGAGGCGGACGGTCACCGACATCGGCGGGAAGGCCTCGGGCACTTCCTGGTCGAAGAGGTCGATGCCGGCGATCTTGCTGGTCATGCCCGAGGGGAGCACGATGACCTCGTCGCCGGGGCGCAGGACACCACCGGCGACCATGCCGCCATAGCCGCGGTAGTCGTGGTGCTCATCCGACTTAGGACGCACCACGAACTGCACCGGGAAGCGGACGTCGACCAGGTCGCGATCGGAAGCGACGTGGACGTGCTCGAGGTGGTGCATGAGCGAGGGGCCCTGATACCAGGGCATGTTCTCGGAGCGGTTCACCACGTTGTCACCCTGGAGCGCCGAGATCGGGATGATCTCCAGGTCCGGGATGTTCAGCTTGGTGGCGAAGGCGGTGAACTCCTGGTGGATCTTGGTGTAGGTCTCCTGGTCAAAGTCGACCAGGTCCATCTTGTTCACCGCCAGCACCAGGTGCGGGACGCGGAGCAACGAGAGCAGCACCGCGTGACGACGTGACTGCTCGGTGAGGCCGTGGCGTGCGTCGACCAGCACGATGCCCAGGTCGGCGGTGGAGGCGCCGGTGACCATGTTGCGGGTGTATTGAGCGTGCCCGGGGGTGTCGGCGATGATGAACTTGCGGTTCGGGGTCGCGAAGTAGCGGTAGGCGACATCGATGGTGATGCCCTGCTCCCGCTCGGAGCGCAGACCGTCAGTCAGCAGAGCCAGGTCGGTGTAGTCGTAGCCCTTGGACTGGCTGGTCGCCTCGACGGCCTCGAGCTGGTCCTCGAAGATCGCCTTCGAGTCGAGCAGGAGCCGGCCGATCAGGGTCGACTTGCCGTCGTCCACCGAGCCGGCGGTCGCGAAGCGGAGCAGGTCCATGTTGGGGTTGAGCGCCTCGGGGGAGGGCTGCTCGATGCTCTGGGTGGCCATCAGAAGTAGCCCTCCTTCTTCCGGTCTTCCATGGCGGCCTCGGAGAACCGGTCGTCGCCACGGGTGGCGCCGCGCTCGGTGACCCGGGCGATGGCGATCTCGTCGATGATCTGGGCAGTGTTGGCGGCGGTGCTCTCGACGCAGCCGGTCAGCGTCATGTCGCCGACGGTACGGAAGCGAACCGTGCGCTTCTCGATGGTCTCGTTGCCCTTGGGCTGCACCGCATCACTGGCGGAGAGCAGCATCCCGTCGCGCTCGATGATCTCGCGCTCGTGGGAGAAGTAGATCGAGGGGATCTCGATCTGCTCCTGGTGGATGTAGTGCCAGATGTCGAGCTCGGTCCAGTTGGAGAGCGGGAAGATCCGCATGTGCTCGCCCTCGCGGATCTTGCCGTTGTAGAGGCTCCACAACTCGGGACGCTGCATCTTGGGGTCCCACTGGCCGAACTCGTCGCGGTGGGAATAGACGCGCTCCTTGGCGCGGGCCTTCTCCTCATCCCTGCGGCCACCACCGAAGGCGGCGGTGAAGCCGTGCTCCTCGATGCCGTTGAGCAGGGTGCCGATCTGGAGTCGGTTGCGACTCGTCTTGCCGTCGTCGACCACGACGCCGTCGGCGATCGCGTCGTCCACGCTGGCCACGATCATCCGGATGCTCAGGCGGTCCACCCAGGCGTCCCGGGTGGCGAGCACCTCGGGGAAGTCGAAGCCAGTGTCGACCTGCATCAAGGGAAACGGGATCTTGGCCGGATAGAAGGCCTTCTCCGCCAGCCGCAGCATGACGATGGAGTCCTTGCCGCCCGAGAAGAGCAGGACCGGCTTCTCGAACTCGGAGGCCACCTCGCGAAAGATGTGGATGGACTCGGCCTCGAGCTGGTCGAGCTGGCTCAGCCGATAGTCCGAATGTGGTGCAGTCATGAGGTCAACCATGCTCTCTCTTGGATCCTCGGCCCCACCATATCCGCGCTGCGAGACGGCCGCGGTACCTCGTACACCACCGGCGTCTTCCCCGCTGTCGTCGCTGCTGTGGTTCATGCCCGCACGTCCCGCGGCTCTGATTGCCGCGCTGTGCTAGCAGTTGCTTACCAGTCAATCGCCCTTATCTCGTTAGTGAAACGGGCCACTTCTGCGCTCGTAGGCTTGATCTTGCTAACTTTTGTTAGCACACTGGAGGCATGGCAAAGGGCAAGGTCTCCAAGACCGTCGAGACGTTGGGCGACTACCTCAAGGAGCAGCGGACCACCGCTGAGCTCTCGCTGAGGCAGCTTGCCGAGCAGGCAGGCGTGTCCAACCCCTATCTCAGCCAGATCGAACGTGGTCTGCGCAAGCCCTCTGCCGACGTGCTTCAACAGCTCGCGAAGGCGCTCCGCATTTCGGCCGAGCAGCTCTACATCCGCGCCGGGATCCTCAGTCTCGAAGACGGTGCTGGCGGTTCCGTGGAGTTGGCGATCCTCGCCGATTCCAAGCTGACCGAGCGACAGAAACAGTCCCTCCTCGACGTCTACTCCTCGTTCCTGGCGCTCAACGGCCAGGACAGCGACGTGGTGCGCGGGGATGAATCAACCAACCCCACCACCGGCCCGGCCGACAACGTGCCGACCGGCAACGAATAGGAGATCGAGATGGCCAAGGCCAAGTTCGACATCAAGTCCGAAGCAGTCCGCCCGTTCTATGCAACCGTCGGCGCCACCGACCTCGCCGTCGAGGCGGCCCGTCTCTACGTTGCCGACGCGCAGGCGCGCGTCAACGGCGTCCAGAAGAAGGTCGCCGCCTTCGACTATGAGCCCAAGCGCCTCAACAAGCAGGCGCAGAGCCTGGTGTCGTCGCGAGTGGACACCCTGACCAAGGAAGCCAAGGACGCCCAGGCTCGGCTCGAGACCAAGCTCGCCGAGCTCCAGGACGAGGCCAAGAAGGCGCAGGCCAAGTTCGAGGCGCAGATCGTCGAACTCCAGGACGAGGCCAAGGCCCTTCCCGCCAAGGCGCAGGCCCGCGTGACCGAGGCGCTCGCCGAGGCCAACGAGACCTACACCGATCTCGTCAAGCGCGGCGAGAAGGCCGTTGCCAAGCTCCGCAAGGTCGAGCTTGCCGTTGACGCCGACTCGAAGAAGACCAAGACGACCGTCACCGCCTCGGTGAACAGCGCCACCGGTGTCACCAAGCCGGCCGCCAAGAAGGCCCCGGCCAAGAAGGCGCCCGCCGCGAAGAAGACGGCTGCGAAGAAGGCCCCGGCCGCGAAGAAGGCTCCGGCAACCAAGAAGGCCGCCACCGCCAAGCAGACTCCGGCCGCCAAGAAGGCCTGAAGAGAACCTGTGCAAGAGCAGTTGATGCTCTTCTGAGTGAACAGCCCCGCTGGTTTCCTGAACCGGCGGGGCTGTTGCGTAGGCTGGGGGCGTGTTTGAGGTCTTCGTAGCCCAGAGCTACTTCATGTTGGCGATCACGCTCATCGCGTTGGCTGTGAAGGCCTTCGCCTTCGTCAGCGCACTGATGTTCTCTGGCGAGGCCTATTCGGCCGCCGGCAAGTTGACCAAGCCGGCGTGGCTGGCAATCCTGGGGCTCGGCCTGGCGGCGCAGTTGCTCTTCCTCAACGCATCACCGCTGGGCATCCTGCAACTGATCGGCGCTATCGCCGCGATCGTTTTCCTCGTCGATGTCCGTCCTGCGCTGACTGAGCTGACTCGGCGGCGCTGATCGTGTCGCCGGGGGCGGCCAGTGCCTCCTCCTCCTGGGCGGCCAACTTGGCAGGATCCGGCGCATAGCCATATCCATAGCCATATCCGTATCCATATCCATAGGCTCCGCCGCGCTTCTTCTGCGGCGTCATGTTGATCACCACGCCGAGCACCTTGGCGTCCACGGCCTCCAAGCGATCCACGGCGTGCGAGAGCTGGTCCTTGGTGGTCTTGCCGTGGCGGACGACGACGAACGCGCCGTCTGCCTGGTTTGCGATCAGCGCGGCGTCGGTGACGGGCAGCAGCGGCGGTGCATCGATGATCACCACGTCGAAGCGCGCTCGCAGGTCGGCGAGCAGGCGCTCCATCGCGTGCGACTGCAGCAGCTCGGAGGGGTTCGGCGGAATCGGACCGCTGGTCAGCACCTTGAGGCCGGTGTCCTCATAGTCCTGCAGCGCGTCATCGAGGTTGATCTTCCCGACCAGCACCGAGGTGGTGCCGACAGCGCCGACCAGACCCATCCGCTCGGCGATCAACGGCCGGCGCAGGTCCGCCTCGATCAGCACCACGCGCTGGTTCGCCATGGCCAAGGTGACGGCCAGGTTCAATGCGGTCGTCGACTTGCCCTCTGCGGGCAGCGAGCTGGAGACCACGAAGACTTTCGTCGGTGAGTCGACCTGGACGAACTGCATGTTGGTGCGCAGCACCCGGAAGGCCTCTGCCCACGGGGTGGCGTCGTCGAGGGCCTGCGCCGGACTCAACTTGAGGGAGGCTGTGTCGTTGAAGATGTTGCCGACCACCGGGGCGCTGGTGGCTTGGGCGACGTCGTCCGCATTGGCGACGCTGGTGTCGAGCATCTCGCGCAGGACGGCGACGCCGATGCCGAGGAGCAGGCCCAGGACGAGCGCCAGACCCATGTTGCGCGGAATGTTGGGCGAGACCGGGGACGGGTTCACCCGGGCATCGTCGACGATCGAGGCCTTGATCAACGCGGTCTCGCCGCCGTCGGGGGTCTCCAGATCGGCGACCGTAGCGCTGAGGCCTTCGGCGTAGGCCTGGGCGATGTCGCGCGCGGTCTCCGGGTCGGTGTCGGTGGCGGTGATCTCCAGGATCACCGTCTCCGGGACCACGACGGCCTTGACCTTGCCGGCCAGCGCGTCACCGTCATAGTCACCACCGAGAGCGTCAGCGACCCGGTCACCGAGCTGACGGCTGCCGACGATGTCGGCGTACGACGCCACCCGCTGCGTGGCGAACAGGTTGCCCTGATAGGCGTCCGCGGTGTCCGAAGGAGATGTGGAGACGAAGAGGCGTGCGGTGGAGGCATATTGCGGGGTGGCGGTGAAGGTGAGCGCTGCAGCGGCCGCGACCGCCAAGATCATGAACGCGACAATGGTGGTCCATCGACGGCGCAGGATCCGGAGGTAGTCCTTGAGTTCCACGGTTGGTGCTGTCCCCGTCTGTTGAGTGCATGAAGCGGCTCAACCATAACGGCTGGACCGCTCATGGGCGGGCTGCATGACCCAATTGGGTCATTTGCAGCGGATGGACGTCTCATATTCAGCTCGTGGCTGGCCAACGGTGGCCGTTGGGGAGCACAATCAACGACTGTGCCCGGGACTTTCGTCCCACTTCGGCCGGCCAGACCAATCCGGGGGGATTATCCTTGAGCGACATCGAAGCCAATCTGCGCAGCCATCGGGCAACCGTG
>DATCYH010000347.1:0-3792 GCA_036570405.1 Nocardioides sp. | reverse complement strand
TGTGAAAACACCACCGTTCACCACCGCGCAGGGCTTACGGCTCCTGCTCGTACGACTGCACTACTCACCGACCGGCACCTGGAAACAAGATCCCGACGCGCACGAGCTGATCCAGTTCGCGACTCAGAAGTACGCCGCGCTGGCACGCAAGTACGACCTGGCTCCCGAGGATGCTGCCTACGCCGCGTTCGAAGCGATGCGGACCCGCGCGGTCCGGACGGCGATCGACCCCTGGGCGGTGGTCACCCGGGCCGTCCAGGTCACCTTGATCTACGAAGCCCGAGCCCAAGGGCTGCTGTGCTCGAACCACCAGGCACGCCGTCCCGAGGTCGCAGCTCACCACGACGCGGAACGGTTCTGTGAACGCGAGACCGATCTGACCGACTACCACCCGGCGTTCCACGCCATCGACCAGTTCGATGACGGGCACGACGACTGCGCAATGGAGGCGACGGGTGTCGACGAGCCGACGAACGCGTGGGTCGCGGCCGAGCGCGCTGCCGCGATCATGGTCGACAACGGTTGGCCGCAACCCACGGCCACGGGTTGCGTCGAGTACGTCTGCAGTCAGCTGATCCGCTCGGGCAATCGGGCCACGGCGTACACCCGCCTGACCCGCGATCACCATGCCGAGGCGCTGCTCGACCTGTCGCACGCGCACTGGATCGCCGTCTTGCAGGCGCTCCTGGGCAATCAGCTCCCCACGCATGAACGAGCTCGGGAGGGCCGCGGGCTACTGCAGCTACTTGCACTTGGCTACCTGCCGGGCGAACTCAGTGGCGTGCCGTGTTTCGCCGATGTCTTCGAGGCGACCGCGCCCAGCCATGAGGGGGTCTCCCATGTCTGAAGCGCACGGGCACATCGAGTTGGAGCGTCGTGTGGACTCCATCAAGGTGGGCCTACGGCACCGGTCCGACCCCGAACGGGATCTGGCACCACTCATGCGGTCGATCGAACGCCTCGGGCTGTTGCAGCCCGTCACGATCACTCCCGACGGCGTACTGGTGTGCGGACACCGCCGGCTGGCGGCCGTGAAGGAACTGGGCTGGACAACGCTGCGGGTCTGGGTCCGCACCGGGGTCTCAGACCATCTCACGCAGCTCCTCGCCGAGCAGGATGAGAACACGATGCACCGGCCCCTGTCGCCTATGGATGCTGCTGCGCTGTATCGGGAACTGAAGGCGCTCCTGGCCGAGGACGCTGCCCGTCGGCAGCGGGCCACCCGGTTCGGCGCCGACGACGGGGAAGAAGGCGACGGTGGTCCCGATTCGGGACCACCGCAGGTGGGTGCCGGCAAAGCGGCTCGCCAAGCAGCCCAAACGATCACGAACTCGGCATCGCACACGCGGTTGGAGCAAATATGCAAGATCGAAAGCATCGCCGCCGACGAATCGACGCCCAGGGCCGTGCGCAAGGTTGCGGAGGAGGAACTCGAGCGGATCCGTGAAGGCGGTGCGGTCGACCCCAGCTATCAGCGGGTCCGAGCCGCCATCACCGCAGCTGAACAAGCACACGACGACGATGAGGCGGCCGAGGACCTGGAAGAACTGGCCGCTCGGGCGTTGGCTCAAGCCAAAGCAGATCGCGCACGGCGCATCCGGGAGAACCGGATCAAGCGTGAAGCGGCCGCCGAGGCCGCCCGTCGTTCGGTGCACTCCTTCACGTTGATGTGGGACGACCTGGCCGGGTGGGTCAACCGGTACGACCCGGTCAAGGTCGGCCGTGAACTGACCGAAGAGCAGTGGGACTCATTCCAGCAGACTCTCACCGAATCGGTGGCCTTCGCGGATACCGCGCGCGAGGCGCGCGAGAACCAACCGACCGATGCGCTCGCGGACGCGTGAGGAGGAACCTGATCATGCTCCGCTCCTCCACCTACGACCCCGACCTCCGACGACGTCGCCTCATCGTCCTCGCGATCCTCACCGGCCTTCTTCTCATCTCGGCCACCACCTACGCGCTGCTCGCCCGTACCGACAGACACACCGCGCCGCCGGACACTTCCGATCGGCTCACCGCTCCCCAACAAGCGACGGGGCCGAACTCCGTCCCGGACGACGGCACCTTGCCCGAGCTGCCACCCGTAACTGACCCAGCGGAGTTTGCCGAGGTGGTGGCACACGCGATCTTCGACTGGGACACCACCGGGTTGGCGCCGCGAGCGGCGTACCTAGAACGCATCGCGACCATTGCCGACCCGACCGGCGAGGAGTCCCCGGGACTGATCAGCGACGTCGATGCCTACCTTCCCCCGGAGACCACTTGGATCGAACTGCGCGAATACGAAACCCGTCAGTGGATCGAGGTCGAGTCTGTCGAGGTGCCGACCAAGTGGGCCACCGCGCTCGAACAGGGCAGCGCAACGCTCGCTCCGGGCACCACGGCGTACACGCTCACGGGCATCCGTCACCGCGACGGCGTCTGGGATGACAAACCTGTCGCCAGCCGTCACGACGTGACCTTCACCGTCTTCATCGTCTGTGCGCCGACGTACGACGCGTGCCGCCTCCTGCGACTGTCGCTGCTCGACGAGCCACTGGAGTAGGCGAGGCCCGTGATGTCGAAGGTCATCGTCGGAGGGCTGGGCATACTGTTCCTCGCCCCAGCTGCCGTCCTGCTGCCCCTGACGGCCCTCTTGAACCCCGCAGCGGAAGCCTCGTGCCTGCCGACTACATCGGCCATGTTCACAGTCTTCTCCGATGGGTCCGCGGCCTCGTCTCCACCTGTGGGCGAGTCCTCGCGGGTCGTCTTTCCCCTGCCGAAGGGGACGTGGGTCAAGACCAGCGCGTTCGGGATGCGGCGCCACCCCATCACGGGCGTCTACAAGCTGCACAGCGGCACGGACTTCGCCGCCCCATCAGGGACACCGATCCTGGCCGCGGCCGACGGACGCGTTGCCTCGGCGGGGCCGTCGGCGGGCTACGGGAATCTGATCCTGATCGAACACACCGTTGCGGGCCAGCAAGTGGCCACGGGCTACGCCCACATGACGGCGGCCAGCATCATGGTCAAGGCTGGCGACCGTGTGACCGCTGGGCAACAGATCGCATCGGTCGGCGCTACCGGCTACGCCACCGGGCCGCACCTGCACTTCGAGTTACTCCCCGGCAGCGCGAGCGCGGCGCCGGTCGATCCCGCGCCATGGCTCGCAGCGCAAGGAGCGGTCGACCTGGCGAAAGGCTCACCCAGCACGACAGGTGACTGCGGCCCCGAAGGTGATGCGACGTCATACAACGGGACGAAATCCAACGGCATGGTCGACGACCCCACCACCGACGGGAAGATCACCGAACGCACCGCAGCCGTGCTCGCGCAGGTCCGCCAACAGTTCCCCAGCACTTCCTGGTCCTGCTACTCCCCTCGCCCCGGCCAACCCTCCGAGCACTCCCTGGGCCGCGCGTGCGACGGAACCTTCGGCAACGCCATCGGCGTCGCCGCCCAAGGACGAGCCCTCGACCTGGGCTGGAAAGTCACCAACTGGATGAAGACCAACGCGAAGACACTCGGTGTCGAATACCTCATCTGGCAAGGGACGATCTGGTCCGTACAGAGGTCGGCCGAAGGATGGCGCACCTACGACGGAGGCGGCATGCACGACCCCGCCGCGATCACCGGAGGGCATTACGATCACCTGCACTTCACCGTCGCAAACTAATGTCGGAAGTTACATCTAACGCACGATTCGTGCGGTAGATGTAAGCGCCAATCTGGCGTTAAGCGTGAATCGACAATGCGTCCTCCGGGTGCCCGCACCCCGTTGACCTGCAGGTTTGCGGGCTGACGTACATTAGA
>DATCYH010000346.1:0-2719 GCA_036570405.1 Nocardioides sp. | reverse complement strand
GACCTGGCCATCCCCGACGCGCTGCCCACGATGGTCTGCCGCGCCCCCACCTTGAACGGCATCCCGCTGGCCATCGAGAACAAGGCCGAGGTGCTCGCCCTGGACGGCGTACGCAACGTGGCCCTGATCGACACCGGCGTCGCGGTCCGGGCCGACACCTTCGGGCAGGCCATCGACGGGGTGCGCGCCCTCAAGGTGCGCTGGCGTGACGGACCGGTCGCCGGCGACTCGGACGAGGACGTGCTGAAGGGGCTCCGCAAGGCAGAGCTCCCGCTGCCGACCCTGCCCGGCTAGGGCCTGGCCCGCACCGTGGGTGGTGACTTCACCTTCTGGTTCCGCTGCAACTCCGCGATGGACACCAACTCCGCGATCGCCGACGTCCGCGACGGCAAGGCGAGGATCTGGTCCGGGCTCAAGTCCCCGATCGTGGCGCAGCAGGCGATCGCCCGTGAGCTCGGTCTCAAGGACTCCGACGTCGAGGTGAACGTCGTACAGTCCGGTGGCTCGTTCGGTCGCCGGCTCTTCTACGACGCAGCACTCGAGGCCGCGAAGATCTCCAAGGCGATGGGCGTGCCGGTCAAGCTGATGTGGCACCGCGCCGACGACGCGCGCGCCGGACGGGCCCACCCGATGGCCACCTCGCGGGTGCGGGCCGCCCTTGTCGGCAAGGAAGTGGTGGCACTCCAGCAGTCCCACACCAGCGTGGAGACCGACTTCCGCCACGGCCTCGGCGACATCATCAGCGCCAGCGCCGCAGACCTCCCGGCAGGCGTGGGCAACCTCGGCTTCGCCGAGACCATCTTCACCCTCACCCAGGAGGTCCCCTACAACTTCGGCGTGGTGACGCAGACCCTGCTGGAGACCGACCAGAGGTTCAACACCGGCAGCATGCGCAACATCTACTCCCCCGACGTGCGCTGCGCCAACGAGCTGGTCGTGGACATGCTGGCCAAGGACGCGGGGCTGGACCCCTACGAGTACAGGCGAAAGATGCTGCGCCTCGACGTGGTCCGCCGCGTGCTGGACAAGGTGGCCGAGGAGGGCGACTGGGGACGGTCGCTGCCCTCGGGAGTGGCCCAGGGGATAGCGGTGCACAAGGAGTACAAGGGCGCCAGCGCCTGCCTGGTCGAGCTCGACACCCGTCCGCAGACGGTCAACCGCAGGATCCGCGACGCGGTCACCGGACCCCGGGTCACCCGGGTCACCTTCGCGATCGACGTCGGCCTGCCGATCAACCCGCGCGGCCTCGAGGCCCAGATGCAGGGCGGCATCAACGACGGCATCGCCCTCGCGCTCACCTCGAGCCTGCACCTGCGCGACGGGCACTTCATGGAGGGCAGCTGGGACAACTACTTCTACACCCGGCAGTGGAACACCCCGCCCGAGGTGAAGGTGATCGTGATGCCCCCGTCCTCCGACCAGCCCGGTGGAGCCGGCGAGGCCGGAGTGGCGGCCAGCTTCGCGGCCGTGGCGTGCGCCTATGCGCGGGCCACCGGCACGGTGCCGAAAGAGTTCCCGATCAACCACGGCCAGATCGCGTTCGAGGAGAAGCCGCGGGTGCCACCCGTGCCGCAGTCCCCGACCGACGGCCTCACGCACACCTACTGACCCAGCTGACCACCCAGCGACCAAGGAGTCGACATGCCTCGACAGAGCTTCATCCTCAACGGCGAGACGGTCACCGTCGACGTGGCCGACGACGTACGCCTGCTGTGGGTCCTGCGCGACCTGCTGGGGGTCACCGGCCCGAAGTACGGCTGTGGGATCAACGTCTGCAAGGCCTGCACGTCGCACATCAACGGCAAGGCGTTCAACCCGTGCGCCGTCCCCGTCGGTGCGTTGAAGAAGGGCGACGAGATCACCACCATCGAGGGCCTGCCCGACACCGCCTCCGAGGGACAGCGTGGTCCGAACGGCCTGCACCCCATGCAGGAGGCGTGGCTGGAGCGTGACGTGGCCCAGTGCGGCTACTGCCAGCCCGGGCAGATCATGGCCGCAGTGGCCGTCGTACGTCGTGCCCAGGCGGAGAACCGGACCGTCACCGACGAGGACCTCGACGGGATCCGCAACATCTGCCGGTGCGGCACCTACACCCGGATCCGCGAAGCTCTCCGCGAGGGCGAGCAGGCGATGCGTGGCTGATCGCCGTCAGGAGCGTCCCGACGGGTGACCCATCTGGGTCACTCAGGTGGACCCGGCAGCTGGGTCCGCGAGCGCCGCTTCTGTCGCCGCCGGCAGGGTGACGGTGAACGTGGTGCCCTTGCCGAGCTCGGAGCTGACCGCGATGGTGCCGCCGTGGCGCTGCACCGTGCGTTGCACGATCGCCAGGCCGAGGCCGGTGCCGGGCTGGTGCAGGGCCTCGGGATTGTTCGATCGGAAGAACTCGGTGAACACCTGCTCCTGGTCCGCCTCGGAGATGCCCAGGCCGTTGTCCCGGACCAGGAGCACCACCATCGAGTCCTCGACTCGCACGGTGACATCGACTGCGCCCTTGTCCCGCGAGTACTTCACGGCGTTGCTGACCAGGTTGCCGCAGATCCGTTCGAGGTCGGCGGCCTCGGCGCTGACCAGCGCCTGGGGCGGGACGTCGACGTCGAACTGCAGGCCCCGACGGGCGACCTCGAGTGAGTTCATGTCGATCACTTCGTCGGGCACCGCAACGAGGTCGATGGGGAGCGGGACCACCAGACGGTGCGGGTCGCCGGCTCGAGCAAGCGCG
>DATCYH010000345.1:0-4474 GCA_036570405.1 Nocardioides sp. | reverse complement strand
GTTCTCGGCCAGCCTGCAGTCGCGCCTGGCCAAGCATCTCGAGCCGGACGACCGGCCGCACCTGGTCACGCTGAGTCTGCGGATGGAGGCCGACGAGGGCGAGCTGCTCGGGGGCTGCGTACGGCTCGTGCTCCAGGTGCACAACGAGTTGAACCGGCTGCACTTCGCCGAGGCCGCGTTGCTGTGGACCGAGTCCGGCCCCGATGCGACCCACGGCTTCGGCGACCGGGCGCGGATGCATGCCACGATCGCGCTCCGCGCCGCCGCGCAGGCGTGGCCGGTGCTGGAGCGGCTGCTCGAGCTGGAGGTGCCCGACGAGATCACCCTCGACGCGGTCGAGCTGGCCTCTCTGCTCGATGACGGGGTCGAGGCGTTGCGTGGGTGCGGGGTGGACGTGCTGTGGCCCAGGAGTCTGCAGGGGGCGCTGACCAGCGACGCCGTGCTGGACGCGTCCTCGGCCAAGGAGCGTGCCCGCGGCCCGAAGCAGGAGGAGCCCCTGGTCGACGGCCTCTTCGGCACCGAGGGCCTGTTCTCGTTCAAGTGGCAGCTCGCCATCAACGGCGATCCCCTCACCGAGGAAGAGATGGAGCAGCTGGCCAGCGCGACGCGGCCGATCATCCGGCTGCGGGACAACTGGATCCTGATCGACACCGACACCGCCCGGCGCGCCAAGAAGCGCCTGATTCGCACCGTCAAGCCGGCCCAGGCGCTGGCCGCGACCCTGACCGGCGTGGTTGAGGTGGCCGAGCAGGACACCAAGGTCATAGTCGGGGCCAGCCTGCTCAAGGTCCGCGAACAGCTGAGGACCGCCGCGACGCGGGAGCCGATGGCCTCACCGGCCGCGTTGCAGGCACAGCTGCGTGACTACCAGAAGCACGGATTGACTTGGCTGGCCGAGATGACGTCCTTGGGGCTGGGGTGCTGCCTGGCCGACGACATGGGCCTGGGCAAGACCATCACCGTGATCGCCCTGCACCTGCACCGGCTCGAGGCCGGGTTGACCGGCGGGCGGCCGACGCTGGTGGTCTGTCCCGCCTCGCTGCTGGGCAACTGGGAGGCCGAGATCCGGCGGTTCGCACCGGGCACCCCGGTCCGTCGCTTCCACGGCAACCAGCGCTCGCTCGAGGACCTTGGCCCCGGTTTCGTGCTGACCACCTACGGCACGATGCGCTCGGACGCGGCCTCCGCCGGCGCCCACGCGCTGAGGTCGATCACCTGGGACCTGGTCGTGGCCGACGAGGCGCAGCACATCAAGAACCCCGCATCGTCCACGGCCAAGGCGTTGCGGACCATCGAGGCGCACGCCCGGATCGCGCTGTCGGGCACACCGGTGGAGAACAACCTGACCGAGCTGTGGGCGATCCTGGACTGGGCGGTGCCGGGTCTGCTGGGCTCGCGCAACGCGTTCCGCAAGGCGTGGGCGGCGCCGATCGAGTCGGGTCACTGGCCTGCGAAGGCGAGCCAGTTCGCCGACCTGATAGAGCCGTTCCTGCTGCGCCGGCGCAAGTCGGACCCCGGGATCGCGCCGGAGCTGCCGGCCAAGACCGAGACCGATCATCCGCTGGCGCTGACCCGCGAGCAGACCGTGCTCTACGAGACCTTGGTGCGCGAGTCGATGGAGCGCATCGAGCGTGCCGACGAACATGCCCGCCGCGGCCTGGTGCTCGCACTGCTGACCGGGTTGAAGCAGATCTGCAACCATCCCGCGCACTATCTCAAGCAGGGCGGCGGCCGGCTGGCCGGCCGCTCGGAGAAGCTGGACCTGCTCGACGAGCTGCTCGGCACGGTCCTGGCGGAGGACGGCGCAGTCCTGGTCTTCACCCAATATGTCGCGATGGCCCGGCTGCTCTCCGAGCACCTGGTCACCGCCGGGGTCGATCATCAGTTCCTGCACGGCGGCACACCGGTCCGCGACCGCGAGGCGATGGTGGCCTCCTTCCAGGCCGGCGAGGTGCCGGTCTTCCTGCTCTCGCTCAAGGCCGGCGGCACCGGGCTCAACCTGACCGCCGCCGACCACGTCGTCCACTTCGACCGGTGGTGGAACCCGGCGGTCGAGGAGCAGGCCACCGACCGGGCCTACCGGATCGGCCAGACCCGGCCGGTCCAGGTGCACCGGCTGATCACCCAGGGCACCATCGAGGAACGCATCGCCGAGCTGCTCACCCGCAAGCGCGCGATCGCCGACTCCGTGCTGGCTCGTGGCGAGGCCGGCCTGACTGAGTTGGACGACTCCGAGCTCCGTGACCTGGTGACGCTGCGACGGAGGGACTGATGGGTGCGGTGACCCATCCCCGGTTCGCGCCCCGGCGCGGATCGAGACCGATGCCGTGGTGGAGCAAGGCGTGGTCGCGCGCCGTCGAGGAGGCGGCGTACCACCAGGACGAGCTGCGCACCGGGCGGGCGTTGGCCCGCCGCGGTGCGGTCGGCTCGATCACCGTGGGATCGGGCTCGCTGGTCGCCGCGGTCACCGAGGGTGACGACGCCTGGACGGTGCAGGTCACCGTCCCGGTGCTGGGCGAGGAGGCGATCGCGATCCTGGTCGAGCTGGTGGCCGCCGAGTCGGGACGCATCGCCGAGCTGGCGGCGGGCCAGCTGCCGCACCAGCTGATCGAGGACGCGGAGGACTCCGGCGTCGAACTGTTGCCCTACGGCTCCGAGCTGGCTGCCGAGTGCTCGTGCCAAGCCTGGGCGCAACCGTGCGTGCACGGCCTCGCGGTGCTGACCCAGTTCACCTGGCTGATCGATGACGACCCGTTCCAGCTGCTGCTCCTGCGCGGTCTCGCCAAGGAGACGCTGCTGGCGCGACTGCATCGGCGCTCCGTGGCGGCGGCGGGCCCATCCGCAGACGCAGGCGCGGCTGGGGAGGGGGTCGAGGGCGAGGCCGGAGATGGAGTCGGGGCCGACGTGGACACGGCGTACGACGCTGCGGTGCGCGCGGCCCGGATCCTCCAGGTGATCGAGTCCGGCGGGGACCCGGACCACCTGTTCTGAGCCGGGCCGGTCAGGACAGGCCGCGCCAGGGGTCCTCGCGGCGCCACAGCGTCGGGAAGTGCAGCTGGACGCCGTCACGCCGTGCGTGGTCGTCGAGCAGACGCATCGTCCGGTCGAGGTCGTCGCCCGCGAAGGGCAGCGCTCGCAGCGGCTGGTCGAGCGGACGGAAGAAGTCGTCCCAGTGGATCAGCACGACGCGCTTCGCGCCCACGGCCCGCACCGTCTCCTCCCAGAACGTGGCGATGTAGTCCTCACTCTGCACCCCGAGCTGGCCCACGCCGAGATAGACGACGTCGGCGCGGTGTCCCGCCAGTGCGCCGGGCAGGAAGCCGGCGCTGCCCTGCACCAGGACCGACGGGCCGGACTGGTGCGCCACGATGATCGACCAGGCCTCGCCGCACTTGTAAGCAGCCGCGCGGGCGGGCGTACGCACCGGTTCGGTGATCGTCCCCGGATAGCGGTCCGGCGGGCAGTGGCTGCTCTCGACGTGGGTGAGCGTGAAGTCGCCGTACGTCGTGGGCACGCCCGGGGTGACCACCGTCAGGCGGTGCTCGGCGAGCCCGTGCCCGCGGCCGATGTTGGCCGTCGAGGTGCCGCCGACCAGCTGCGCGCCGGTCCGCTCGGCCACGACGGCGGAGTCCATCGCGTGGTCGAAGTGGCTGTGCACGGGCAGCACCGCGTCGGCCCGGTCCACGTCCATGTGGTTGAGCGCGGCATCGATCCTGGCGTCGTCGATCGGGAGCCTGCCCAGGGCGACCTTGGCCAAGGACGGCCGGGAGAAGAACCCGTCGGTCAGCAGCGAGGTGGTGGTGTCGGTGATCAGCAGGGTGGAGACGCCGAGGAAGGTGATCGACAGGTTCGCATGGGCGACCGGGACGTCGAAGCGGTCGCCGTAGGCGTTGATGTCGGGACGTCCCAGGCGAAGGCGCATGGTGGTGAGGCTAGCCGTGCGCGTCGACGCGCACGGCGACAGTCGTGGGCTCGCTGCGCCCACGCAGCAGCACCGGCTCGCTCGGCTGCCAGTGCTGGGCTTCCTGTTCGGTGGCTGCGGCCACGGTGGCGGCGGTGACCAGCACGTCACCGGGCACGTCCTTGGACAGGTCGGTCAGTCGTGCCGCGCTGTTCACCGCGTCACCGATCACGGTGTATTCGAACCGGGTCTCGTCGCCGATGTTCCCGGCCACCACCTCACCGGTCGAGACCCCGATCCCGAAGCCGATCTCGGGCACCTCGACGCGGAGCCGGTCGGCCATCGCGCGGGCCGAGGCGAGTGCCGCGGTGGCATGGTCGTCGTGCTCGACGGGCGCCCCGAAGATCGCGAGCGCCGCGTCGCCCATGAACTTGTTGACCAGCCCGCCCCGGGCGTCGACCTCGCTGATCACCACCGAGAAGAAGCGGTTCAGCATCGCCACCACCTCCTGGGCGGAGTGCTGCGTGGCGAAGGTGGTGGACCCCTTGAGGTCGATCATCAGCGTCGAGACCG
>DATCYH010000344.1:0-4470 GCA_036570405.1 Nocardioides sp. | reverse complement strand
GGCACTGGGCCTGGTCGGCGACGTCCGTGGCGACGGTGAGGACGTGACGACCGCTGTCGCGGACCAGTCGTGCGGTCTCCTCGAGCCGGTCGACGCGGCGGGCGCCGAGCACGATGTCGGCGCCCGCCTCGGCGAATCCTTGGGCGAATGCGACCCCCAGCCCACTCGAAGCGCCGGTGACGACGGCAACCTTGCCGTCCAGACGGAACATGTCAGTGACAGTCATGGGCGTCACTATAGGACTCAGCGCCAGATCAGCGGCTTGCCGTCGAACTGGTCGTAGTCGGTGTCGCTGTCGCTGTACATCGCACCGTCCACCTTGGCGCCGGTGGCGACGATCTGCGTGGTGCAGCTCTCGACCACGTCACCGGGCTTGGCGTCGGACTCGAAGGTCTCGTCCTCGCACGGCGTGAAGGTGCCGAAGTTGATCAACGGGCTGGCGCCGCGGTCGCCACTGAGGCCGTCGATGTCGGTGGCGGGGTCGTAGCTGCCCGCGTCACCGGAGACCAGCTCGCCGCTGACCTTGACGTAGAACGGTGCGAGCGTGTTGACGTCCTGCTTGAGTTTCAGGTCCGCGAGGTCGGCGCTCTTGCCCTCGACGATCTCGGTGACGGTCAGCTTCACGGTGATCTCGTTCTTGGCATAGGTGGTGGTGACCACGGCGGTGTCGCCGATCTTGAGCTCGGTGCCGGCAGGAGTGTTCTCTGCCGTCTCGACGGGAGCAGCGCTGGTGGCCGTCTCGGTGGGGGTGGCCTCCTGCGTCGGAGTCGTCTGGGTGGGGCTCGGCTCCTTGCTGGTCTCCTTGCCGGAGGAGTCGGAGTCATCGCTGCCGCACGCCGAGAGCGAGAAGAGGGCGAGGGTGGCGGCGGTGGCGATTCCGAAACGGTTCTTCATGATGCTCCCTGTTGTTGATTGGCTGTGACAACCTCCTGCCCCAGCACCTGCGGGAGCAAACCCCACTCGCCCGCTCTTGTCGGAACACGGCTCGTCGGAAGGGGGCCGCTGTTCTGCTGCTGGCGGGCTGACCGTTCCGCTGCGCTATCATCGGCCCATGCGGAACCTGCTCCTCCTTGACCAGCCGCGCTGATCAACCTGACCAGCGTGGCCGCCCTCCTGCCCGGAGGGTTTTTTTGTGCCCGGCGCCGAGTGTGGGCGGCGGGCGAGGGGAGCAGACGCGAGTGACGACGAGGAGAACACGATGAGCGGGCAGGGCGACCAGGAACAGGGCGCGACGTACGACGCCGAGGCCATGCAGGCCAAGTGGCAGCGGGTCTGGGAGGAACTCAGCCCGTTCGCGGCGAACGACGACTCCGAGCGCGAGAAGCGCTACGCCCTGACGATGTTCCCCTATCCCTCGGGCGACCTTCACATGGGTCACGCCGAGGTCACCGCACTGCACGACGTGATCGCGCGCTACTGGTGGCAGAAGGGCTTCGAGGTCCTCAACCCGATGGGCTGGGACTCGTTCGGGCTGCCCGCCGAGAACGCAGCGATCCGCAACGACTCGCACCCCGCCGACTACACCTACACCAACATCGCCACGCAGCTGGAGTCCTTCCAGAAGTATGCCGTCAGCTTCGACTGGTCGCGTCGCTTCAACACCTCCGACCCGTCGTACTACCGCTGGACCCAGTGGCTGTTCGGGAAGTTCCACGAGAAGGGCCTGGCCTACCGGAAGAACTCCCCGGTCAACTGGTGTCCCAATGACCAGACGGTGCTGGCCAACGAGCAGGTGCTGGCCGACGGCACCTGTGAGCGTTGCGGTGCCGAGGTGACCAAGCGTGAGCTGACCCAGTGGTACTTCCGGACCACCGAATATGCCCAGGAGCTGCTGGACAGCCTGGACGGACTCGAGCCGACCTGGTCGAGCAAGGTGATCAACGCCCAGCGCAACTGGATCGGTCGCTCCGAGGGGGCGCACGTCTCCTTCGTGGTGCAGGGCCGCGAGGAGCCGGTGAAGGTCTACACGACCCGTCCCGACACCATCTTCGGAACGACGTTCCTGGTGGTCGCCGTCGACGCGAAGCTGGCCGACGAGCTGGTCACCGATGCGCAGCGCCCGGCCTTCGAGGCGTACCGGGACGAGATCCGCAAGGCCTCCGACATCGACCGACTGGCGACCGACCGGGCCAAGACGGGTGTGGACCTGGGGGTCACCGCCCGCAACCCGGTCACCGGGGAGGAGCTGCCGGTCTGGGCGACCGACTACGTGCTGGCCGACTATGGCACCGGCGCTGTGATGGGCGTCCCCGGCGGTGACCAGCGCGACTGGGAGTTCGCCACCGAGATGGGCCTGCGCATCGTGCGGACCACCGAGCCGCCGGCCGACTTCGAGGGGGAGGCGTACGCCGGCGAGGGTGCCGCGATCAACTCGCCCGCCCCCGGTGTCGAGGCAGGGCTGGACATCAACGGGCTCGCTGTGGCCGAGGCCAAGAGCCGCGCGATCGCTTTCCTGGAGGAGCAGCAGGTCGGCGAGGGCACGGTCAACTTCCGCCTGCGCGACTGGCTGCTCTCGCGCCAGCGCTACTGGGGTGCGCCGATCCCGATCATCCACTGCCCCGTCGACGGCGAGGTCCGGGTGCCGGAGGACCAGCTGCCCGTCGAGCTCCCCGAGCTGCGCGGCGCCGACCTCAAGCCCAAGGGAACCTCGCCGCTCGGTGCGGCCACCGAGTGGGTCAATGTCAGCTGCCCGACCTGTGGTGGGCCGGCAACGCGGGACACGGACACGATGGACACGTTCGTCGACTCGTCGTGGTACTTCTTCCGCTATGTCTCGCCGCACGACGAGACCCAGGCCTTCGACACCGAGCTGGCCAACGCGTGGGGTCCGATCGACCTGTACGTCGGCGGCGACGAGCACGCAGTGCTGCACCTGCTCTATGCCCGGTTCTTCACCAAGGCCCTGCGCGACATGGGCCTGGTCAACTGGGACGAGCCGTTCTCGGCCTACCTCTCCCAGGGCAAGGTGATCAACAACGGCCGCAAGATGAGCAAGTCGCTGGGCAACGGCATCAGCCTCGGCGAGCAGCTCGACGAGTTCGGCGTCGACGCGGTCAGGCTGACCCTGGTCTTCGCCAGCCCGCCGGAGGACAACATCGACTGGGCCGACGTCTCTACTGGTGGTTCGGTGCGCTTCCTGAAGCGCGCCTGGCGCCTGAGCGGTGACGTCACCAGTGAACCGGGTGCCGATCCCGCAACCGGTGACGTGGCGCTTCGCAAGGTCACCCACAAGACCGTGCACGACGTCGAGGCGCTGGTGGAGTCACACCGCTTCAACGTGGTCGTGGCCCGCACCATGGAGCTGGTCAACGCCACCCGCAAGGCAATCGACAACCCTGCCGAGAAGGGCGGCTGCGGTCCGGCCGACCCTGCTGTGCGTGAGGCCGTCGAGACCGTGGCGATCCTGCTGTCGCTGGTCGCGCCCTACACCGCCGAGGAGATGTGGGAGCGCCTGGGTCACCAGCCCACCGTTGCCCGGGTCGGTTGGCCGGTCGTGGACCCGGAGCTGTTGATCGAGGACTCGGTCACCGCAGTGGTGCAGGTCCAGGGCAAGGTCCGCGCGCGCCTGGAGGTCGCACCCGACATCTCCGCGGCCGACCTCGAGGCAGCAGCGCTGGCCGACCCCTCGATCGTCGCCGCGCTGGAGGGCAAGACCGTGCGCAAGGTGATCGTGCGCGAGCCGAAGCTGGTCAACGTCGTCGCGGGCTGATCTGCGCGCACCCGCTAGGATCCGGGGCATGGCTCACGGTCGGACAGTCGTCGTCACCGACTCCACTGCATCACTGCCCGCAGAGGTGGCAGGACGCGATGACGTCATGGTCATCCCGCTGCAGGTCGTGATCGGGGCCAACTCCTATGACGAGGGCATCGACGAGGGCGCGCACCCGGAGATGGTCGCCGCGGCGCTGAAGGCATTCACCCCGGTGTCGACCTCGCGTCCCTCGCCGGCGGTGATGCTGGAGGTCTACGAGAAGCTTGCGGCCGAGGGCGTTACCGAGATCGTCTCGGTGCACCTGTCCGGCGAGATGAGCGGCACCTTCGACTCGGCGCACGTGGCCTCGGGGCAGGCGTCGATCCCGGTGCACGCGGTCGACTCTCGGCAGGTGGGGCCGGCAACCGGGTACGGCGTACGCGCGGCGTTGGCTGTCCTGGAGGCAGGTGGGACCGCAGCCGAGGCCGCCGAGGCCGCGCGGGAGCGGGCGGGGACCTGCACCTCGCTGTTCTACGTCGACACCTTGGAATACCTGCGCCGCGGCGGGCGCGTCGGTGGTCTGGCCGCCCTGCTCGGCAGTGCACTGGCCGTCAAGCCGTTGCTGCGCATCGAGAACGGGCGCATCGACTCCTCCGAGAAGGTGCGGACTGCCGGTCGTGCGCTGGCGCGCCTGGAGGACCTGGCCGTCGAGGCCGCCGGTGAGGACCTCGTCGAGGTGACGGTCGCCCACCTGGCCAGCCCGGACCGGGCCGCCCAAC
>DATCYH010000343.1:0-1677 GCA_036570405.1 Nocardioides sp. | reverse complement strand
GCCGCGGCAACCTCGCCTGGATCACCACCGTCAACTGCGAGATCCCCGACCTGGTTCCCACCGACGCACCGCGTGCTCCGGTGGTCACCTTCGGCGACGGTGCCCGCAACGGCGACGAGTGGATGAGCGTCGTGGCCGATGCTGTCGCCCGGATCAACCGGGGCGACCTGGAGAAGGTCGTGCTCGCTCGCGATCTGATCGCCACCTCCGACGAGGACGTGGACGCGCGCTGGCCGCTGCGGCAACTATCCACCACCTACCCCACCTGCTGGACCTTCCACGTCGACGGCCTGGTCGGCGCGACCCCCGAGATGTTGGTGCGTCGCGAGCGTGGTCTGGTCACCTCTCGGGTGCTGGCCGGCACCATTCGTCGCACCGGTGACGACGAGCGGGACCTGGCCCTGGCCGCCACCCTGGCCCGGTCGTCGAAGGACCTTGAGGAGCACGAGTACGCCGTACGCTCGGTCGCCGAGGCACTCGAGCCGCACTGCTCCTCGATGAACGTGCCCGAGGCGCCGTTCGTGCTGCACCTGCCCAACGTGATGCACCTGGCCACCGACGTCGCCGGCGTGGTCCACGACGCCGCGAGCGTCTCCTCGCTCGACCTCGCCGCTGCCCTGCACCCGTCGGCGGCCGTCGGCGGGACGCCCACCGACACGGCCACCGAGTTGATCACCACGATCGAGGGCATGGACCGGGGCCGATATGCCGGACCCGTCGGATGGCTCGACGCTGCCGGTGACGGCGAGTGGGGCATCGCGCTCCGCTCGGCCCACATCAGTGGCCCGACCGTCCGGCTCTTCGCCGGCTGCGGAATCGTCGGCAGCTCCGACCCCGAGGCCGAGCTCGCCGAGTCGCAGGCCAAGTTCATCCCGGTGCGCGACGCGTTGACCGCCTCCTGACCCCGTACAGCGACCTGCCCGCGGCGGTCGGCTGAGCACTACCGCGCTGTTGGTGTCGCTGTGCACCCGGCCGGCGGGGTGCACAGCGACCAGAACGGCGCGTTACTTCTGGACGGGGGCGGCGAGAAGCTGCTGCACGCAGGCAACGCCAGCCAGCTGACCGGCTGCGGCGGCGTTGAGCACCGAGGCCATCGGCATCGGGAACGCGGACCGGTGCGCCAGGTCGCCGGCCGCGAAGACGCCGGGGAGCGACGTACGCCCGAAGTCGTCGATCGCGATGCAACCGCTGTCCAGCGGATCCAGGCCGAGCTGCTCGGCGAACGGCGCGGACTGGACGAACCGACCGGTGCCGACGAACAGCCCGGCCACGGTCACCGTGTCGGCCCCCAAGTCGAGGGACACCTCATCCACGTCCGGGGCCTGGTCGTGGCCGATCGCTCGCGGGCTCGCGGCGCGATCATCCGAGAACCGGGAGACGTCGACGACGGGCTCGGGACGCAGAACCGCGCCCAGGCGGTTCAGCATCGCGAGCTGCTCGGCGTCTAACTCCGCACCTTGGGTGAAGACGGTGACCGAGCTGCCGATCGGCGCCAGAAGTCCGACCAGGTGCAGCGCTGCTGGTCCGGCCAGGATCCCGATCGGGCGACCGCTCAGCTCATGGCCGTGGCAGAACGGGCAAGCATAGGCGTGCGTGCCCCACAGCTCCTCAAGCCCTGGCACCGCCGGCATCTCGTCGCGGACGCCGGTGGCCAGGATGAGCAGTCGACTCTCGCGG
>DATCYH010000342.1:0-11972 GCA_036570405.1 Nocardioides sp. | reverse complement strand
ACCGTCACGGCGAGGCGTCCCTGCTTGTCGACGTCAACCCGGACCAACGGGAGGACGACCGGGACTCGTGGCCGGTTGGTGGATCGCCGATAGGCGGTCGCGGGGTTGAGCAGACTCATAGTCCGACCACCTGCTCGGTTTGTTCGACGACAGGACGCGACTCGGGCGTATCCGTGCTGCGGCCCGGAGCCTGACGGACGGGCACCTGTCGTTGCGTGTTGTCTCGGATGAGTCCGGGAGGGTCGCCATCGCCGACTTGGGCGGTGTCGAGTTGGTCGAGCACGCGAAGGGAGGTCGTACGGACTCGCTCTGCAGTGGCTTGCACGACTTCGACCGGATCGGCGCCGGGGACGCTGCTTGCCCAACTCGACACGTACGGGACGGCGTAGGAGGTGGTGTCGAGGCCGTGGGCGGCGCCGATCATGAGGGCCACGGACTCGGCTTTGACCTCTGCGATCCCGCGGTGCAGGACGGCATCGATGGCTGCCCCGTCGGTAGCGCCGTGGGTATCGGGGGAGTGGAGCATGACGTGCCCGAGTTCGTGGGCCAGTGTCTTGACCCGTGCAGCATCGTCCATGTCGGCACGCACCGACACCTTCCGGGTGGAGAAGTCGGTGAGCCCGTTTGCGCCTCCGATCGAGGCAGCATCAGGAACCTGGTGAAGCGTGAACCCGAGGGCTTCGACCTGGGCTGCGAGTCCTTCCCACAACCCGGCGGGAGCACGTCCAGACAACAGAGTGGGCATCGGTTGCTCGGGCAGTTGTTCGCCGTCGGTCTGGGACACGTCCCACACGTAGGCCGGCCGCAAGCCGATCATCTTTGTCCGGGTGGCCTCACCCGGTTGTGGGCGTTCCCCGCGCCCGAGGCGGCGCCATGAATCGTTGTTGCTTGGGGTGCGGGACGCGAACCGCGCGGTGACTGGGGCGAGAATCCCGTACCCGGACTGGCCCTTCATCACCTGGCGCCCAAGTGTCTGCCATTGCTTGAACCCCGCCACGTACGTCGGAGTCGGCGCCGGAACCCGCCCGAGCTGGAAGGCTTCGTTGTGCTGGATGTAGATCAGCATCGTGTTCCCAAATGACCTGGATCGGAAACGGGCAGAGAACTCCAAGGCACGGCGCCAGTCCTCGCCGCTGACCAACGCGCCGACCGACTCGGTCAGCTTCGTGTGGAGCGCATCGAGCTTCGCCTCCCGAGCTTCCTGCGCCTCGCGTGTCTGATGCCGCATCGCGGCTCACCTCCCTGACGTCGTGTCAGTCAGGTGCGCGCCTGCCGCCCGGTGCGGCGGCTGGACGTGCGTGTCACCGAGCCGGTGCTGCCCGGTGCCTGGCGAGTTCGTAGGAGCCGTGGACGAGGTCGTCGACCAGGTCGTCGGTGATCCCCTCGCCGCCGGCGATGGAGATCCAGTGCGCCTTGTGGAAGTAGCGCCCACGGCTGATGGTGGCGTGTTCTTGCCGCAGTGCATCCCCGTGATCCGGGTCGACCTTGACGGTGATGATCTCCAACTCCGGGTCGTCCTCGGTCACGATCAGGAACACCTTCCCGGCGACCTTCCACACCCGAAGATGCCTGGTGAACGGGTAGCCGCTGGTCGTGCCTGGCAAGTCATCGGCGACCTCGGCCGCGATCTGCTGGACTTCTGGTACGCTGAGGCTCACTGCCGCGCAGCCTTCTCGAAGGTGTCCATCTGCTCATCCTCGCAGCGGATGCGATGCCGCCAGATCAAGTGCCTCCGGTCATTCGACCCGCCGTATCGAACAATTCCAACTCGGCGGGATGTAGCTGATGTTGAACAACGAATGAGCGGTGCTTGATCCGCCACAGCCCCTGCCCGGTCCCGAGCGTGGGCAGCAGTGACTGCTCGGTGCCGGTGAGCCCCAATGCGGATGCGGTGCTGCCGAGTTGGTCGGATTCCTGGCGGTACACCACCCGTGTTTCGGCGTTCGCCAGCAGCGAGGACGCCAAGGCACGCATCGCTGAGCCGGAGTCGCCGACATTCTCGAGGTCGGACAGTTTGTGGAACACCAGCATGTTCGCGATCCCGTAATGGCGTGCGAGGCGCCAGTGGGCGTCCATGCGTCGCAGCAGCGCGGGGTGCGACATGAGGCGCCAGGCTTCGTCGTACACGACCCAGCGCTGTCCGCCGTTCGGGTCCAGGAGCGCGGATTCCATCCACGCAGACGCGCACGTCATCAGCACCGAGACCAGGGTTGCGTTCTCGGTGACGCGCGAGAGGTCAAGGGAGATCATCGGCAGCGTCGGATCGAACCGCACGGTCGAGGGGCCGTCGAACAGCCCGGCGAGGTCGCCGGCAACCAACCGGCGCAGGGCGTGGCCAGGAAGGCGTCCGTCTTCGGCCAACCTGCTGTCCGGTTTGGTTACCGGGTCGGGCTCCAGGAGTCGGTCGACGACCAGTGGTAGCACCGGCACTTCTGCGGTTCGTACGACGTCGGCCAGCGCGATGTCGATTGCGGTGTGCTCCAACGGTGAGAGCCGCCGGTCAAGCACGGTCTCGGCCAGTGCCCCGAGCAGGTCGCGTCGACGGGCAGTGACCTGCGCGAGCCATTGAGCGTCGTCGATGCCGCCCGGGCGATGTCCTTCGTCGAGCGGGTTCAACCTCGTGGCCAATCCGTGGCCCAGCGCGATGGCCCGACCGCCCACAGCTTCGGCAACTGCAGTGTGTTCACCTTTCGGGTCACCGGGGATATAGACGCGACGCCCGAACGGGATCGAGCGGGTGTAAAGGCTCTTGGCCAGCGATGACTTCCCCGAGCCGACGATCCCGGCCAGCACGACGTTGGGCGCGGTGATGAGGCCGCGGGTGTAGAGCACCCATGGGTCGTAGACGAACGAACTGCCCGAGTAGAGGTCCTGGCCGACGAAGACACCGTCGCTGCCCAGCCCGCCCTCGGCGAGAAACGGGTACGCCCCAGCGAGGGTCGCGGAGGTGTCCTGGTGGCGGGGGAGTCGCAACCGGCCGGGTGAGCGCAACGCTGCCGGGCCTGGTTCACCAGCCTTGGGGAGCAATACCGTCGCCTTCCGTTCGGCGACCAGAGCATCGGACTTGGCCTTCGACGCAGACTTCTGCTCCGAGCGGTCCCGGGCCAGCAAGTCACGTGCCGCGTGCTTGCGGGCCTTGCGGTCGCGGCGTCGTTCACGCTTCGGAGCAACCAGGACTGCGCTGTGGAGTCGCGATCCGTCCGGGTGGGTCACAGCGACACCCCGTTGGCGGTGTGCCCGAGACCAGGGGCTGCGTGGTGGCGGGGCAGGTAGACGATCGTCGCCTCGGACGCGTGCGCGCTGTCGATGGACTTGCTGACACTGTTCAACATCTCCGCGGCGCGGTGCAGGTCCCACGAGGCGCGATAGGCAGCGCCGGTCTGTCGCGGGTCGATGATTGTCGCGTCTACGCGTGCTCCATGCTCGTCATGAAACGAGCCGATTTGATGCAGGGCTTGGCTCAAGGATGCGATGGCCTGCGACACGGACCCGAGCACGCCATAGATCTGCGACGGGTCTTCGATGCGTCGGGTGGCGTGCGCGAGACCGCGCAATGCTTGCTCAGCTTCGGTGGCATCGACGGCGGGGTCTTCGAACGTCGGCATGGTTTGCTCCAGAGGTGTCGGGGATGGTCACCAACGAGGTGCGTACGGCTGCCCGGGTCAGATGCTGCGGCATAGCGGCAGCGCAGCCGCGCTGAATGCCTGTGCCTGTTGGCCCCAGAGCCGTCTTGTCTCACAGGAGGCCTGGATGGCTGCTTGCTCGATGTCGGCGATGGCTCGTTCGAGTTCGTCAGGGTCGCCTGCGGTGATGGCGATCAGCCCGGTGACCCGGAGGATCCCGTGCCCGGCGGTGAGATCGGCCTCCTGCTGAAGGACGTCGTTGTACTCCGCGCTATGTTGCGCGTCTTCGATCTGCCCGATCCGTTGGCGTTGCGCGGCATCGGAGACGTACTCGGTCTTCTTCTTCCGAATGTCACGGGCGGCCTGGTCGGTGCGCATCGGGGTGTAGAGCAGGGTGAAGGTGCGTCGGATCCCCGACGACAGCAGCACGGGGGCCAGGAAGCCGGGAAACACCAGCGATCTGGGCCATTCGCTGATCCACAGCACGCAGTGGTGGGCCGAGTCCGACCGCAGTGACGACCAGTTTTCGGTGACCGCGACCGGGCCGGCGGTGGCGAGGTCACGGCCGACGTCGCCGTGACGTTCGAGGGCAGCGCCGACATCGGGGTCGTAGGCGCCGCGCAGGATCACGGCTAAGTCGCCGGGTTCAAGCCAATCGGAGGGGGAGAGGTCCGCGGAGCGAAGGGCGGCCACGATGGTGGACATCTCTTGTCGTAGAACGGCGGCAGATCCTCGGTTGCCGCCGCCAGCGGCTCGGATGGCTCTGCCGGCGGTTTTGAGGTCCAGTGACAGGGAGATGGTGGAGGCGTGGCGCTCACCGGCAGGTCCGGCACGCTCGATGAGCTCGCCGTACGTCGTTGCGCCAAACGAGTCGTCTCCGGTGCCGTGCTGATGCCACCACTCGGCCAGTCCCTTCCCGGAGTCGGGCAGGGTCCGCTCCATGATCTGCAGCGAGGCGATGCGTCCGGAGCGGCACGCGGTGGCCAGGACTCGTCCCCACCCGGTGACGCGGCGTTCTTGTTCGAGGGGGTCGAGCAGGATGAATGCCGGGTGCGTGACCGCGACGATCGCGGTCAGGGTGTTGCGGTGCGGGTCGTGCACCATCACAGCGCCGGTCTCGGGGTCGAGCCATTGCCTCAAGCGGGCGGCATCACCGGGCAATGCGAGCGTGCCGACAGGTCGCGGGGCAACGACCCGTCGCCGGTAGATGAGGTGGCCGCCGGTGGATCGCCACAACCAGACGGCGGCGATGGGGAGCCACTGGATGAGCTTGCGGCCACCGACTCGGACAAACGCGAGCGCAACGCAAAAGAGAATGACGGGGAAGGCGACGATCAGGCTGGCTCCGCCGCCGACGTACAGCGAGAACACGAGTGTGACGGCGCCGATCCCGACAACGAGTTGGGAGGCGGTCAACCCGAACAGGACACCGCGTCGGCTCAGGCGAGAGAACTTCACTGGCTGGAGTTCGTAGTCGCCGGACGTCGACGAGGCGGCGGCGTTCACGACTTGCCTCCAGTGTTGGTGGACCGATGTGTCGACAGCGGGGGAGTGGGATCTGCGGTGTGGGCCGGAACAGTCCCCGAAGCGCCGGTCGGAGCAGCGGCCTGATCAGCCTGGCCAGAGGCCTGGCTGGCGACGAAGTTCCCCAACCGCGGACCAGCGCTCGCGGCTTCCTTGGCGACGACGGCACCTGCCGCGACTGCGCCACCGGCAGCTGCCCCACTGCCGCCTGATCCCGCGCTTGCGCCACTTGATCCTCCAGCGGTGGGTGCGGCGGCCGGGGTCGGACCGCTGTCTGAACCACCAGACCCGCCACCACCGCTACCTCCGCCGAGGATCTTCGGCACGCTGGCACCGCTTCCTCCTCCGCCAGTGGGGATCGGCAGCGGCCGGTTCAACGCAGACTTGGCCTCCTGCTCGGCCGACATCGTGTGGTACATGTCGAAGCCCATGAAGCTGATCGCCTTGTAGGTCATGTAGGGCGCGAACCCGGCCATGAGCATCAGCACGACGCCCGCGATCGGCTCGCTCACCGATTGCAGGTCGGCATCGATCGGGGCGGATACCTGGGCGGTCGCGAGCAGGAAGATCACGACGAGCACGAGCTTGGACAAGATCAGCGCGATCACGAATGTTGCCCACTTCCCGATCCAGCCGCGGGTCTGGTCCCACGAAGCACCGGCCAGGGCGATGGGGGCAAACACGATGGCAACCAACAGAAGAGCTTTGCGGACCAGCAGGCTGATCCATACGATCACCGCTGCACTGATTGCCATCCCAGCGAGGAAGATCGTGAGAATCGCGGCAGCGCCGGGGGCTTTGAGACTGAGGCCCCCGATGCCGACAGCAAGCAGTGCGATGCGGTCACCCATCTCGTCCATGTTGGTGCCCGCGGCATTGACGATCCCGATGGTGAGCTGGTCGGTGATCTCCAGCGCTAACGCGAGAAGGGTGATGGCGACGAAGGACCCGAGGATCGACTTGGCCAAGCCCGTCACAGCCCTGGTCAGGGCGGCTGGTTCGCGTCGGATCATGCCGCCGATGACCTGGAGCATGAAGAAGCCGAGCATTACGAACACCGCAACCCCGAACAGGATGTTGTAGACCTTCATGTACTCGTCGCTGGTGATGTCGACCGAGGTAGTGGAATCGAAGACGGACCACACCGAGGTGAACATCCACTCGGCCGCGTTGCCCATGCCCTCGGCGAGCCAGTCGAACGGCGCGGTGACCAGACTCGCTGCCGCGTCTCCGGCTTTGTCGCAGACGGTGGAGATCACCGGTACGTCGCAGACACCCATCGTCGTTGCTCCCGTCGCTCGCTGCAGCTCAGACCGCTTGGCCGACGTTCCAGAAGAAGTTCACCAACGCAACAGCTGCGCCGGTCACGATCGCGGCGCCGAGGGCGACAACGACCCCCAACTTGCCGCGGCCCGCCAGATGGGGGTTGGACGAGTTCGAGCCCATCGCCCATACAACGGCCGAAATGATCAGCGCGAGGACGGCCAGGATCAGGCCGACGGTCATGGATGCGCCGACGATCTTGCGGAGCTGCCCGATGCCGGGCAGCCCGTTGGAGTTCGGGTCGATGGTGATGTCCATCGGTAGAACCTGAACAAGGGCGGGGAGTAGGTCAAGGTGAAACACGGTTCCTCCTGAAGTCGTTGGGTGTACCTGTTCGAGAGGTGCGCACAACCGTGCAGGTCAGAGCGCGGCGCCGACATCGAGCAGCCAGTTGGCCCATACGAGTGCGCCACCCGTGAGGGCTGCTCCACCGAGGGCGACGAACACTCCAGCCTTCGCTTTCGAGGCGGACTGCCAGCTGCCGTTCGAGGACGAGATGGCCCACGCCGCGGCCGAGATGATGATCATCAGGCAGGCGAACATCAGCCCGTAGGTCAGCAGCGCGCCGATGACCTTGCGCATGTCAGCAGCACCGCCCACGGCCCCGAAGTCAGGACCAGCAGCTCGTTGCATCAACTCGAAAGTCGTCATGCCTGCAAGGTGCCGAGGAGCCGTCCGAGGCTTACATCCAATGCAATAAGGGCGAGTTCACCGGCAGGGTCGGATGATCGACGTGCCGGAATAGCTGGGGCGTGGACAGCAACTGCATGGCCGGTAGGCGGGGAACGAGGTCCCCGGCGCGTGTATTGCGTGCGTTGAGCGTGTGGATGCAACGGTTGAGGTGACTGCTCTTGTGCCCAGTCGCGGATAGGTCAGCATCTGCTGTATGGTCATCACATGCTGACTATTGCTTCGCGGGTGGATGTGATGAACCGGTTGGGCCGGGCGATGGCCGATCCGACACGGTCACGGATTTTGTTGTCGTTATTGGAAGCTCCTGGTTATCCCGCGAAGTTGGCGCGAGATCTGGAGTTGACCCGGACGAACGTGTCGAACCATCTGGCGTGTCTGCGGGGATGCGGGATCGTGGTCGCGGAAGCGGAGGGACGTCAGACCCGGTATGAGATGGCAGACCCGCATCTGTCGGCTGCGTTGACAACGTTGGTGGAAGTGACGTTGGCGGTCGATGAGAACGTGCCGTGTATTGATCCGGGATGCTCGGTGACCTCCTGCTGTGACGGGCCGGGAACGCCGGAGGTCGTGTCATGAGCGCGGCGTGTGGGTGCGACGAGCCGACGAGCGCTTCTGGCGGCGATGCTGGCGAGATCGAACGTTCGTGGCGGCGTGACCCAGGACTGATGCTTCCGATCCTCTCTGGTGTGGCGTTCGGTGCCGGTCTGGTACTGGAGTTGTCGGGATCGTCAACGGCCGCGCTGGTGGCGTTCTGGTCCGGCCTATTGCTGGGCGCGTACACGTTTGCGCCCAGTGCGATCAGGAATCTGTTCACCAAGCGCAGGCTTGGCATCGGGCTGTTGATGACGATCAGTGCAGTCGGGGCCGTGATCCTTGGGTATGTCGAGGAAGCAGCGGCGCTGGCGTTCTTGTACTCGATTGCCGAGGCACTGGAGGACAAGGCGATGGACCGGGCCCGCGGGGGCCTGCGTGCTCTGCTGAAGTTGGTGCCCGAAACGGCGACCGTCGTGCTTGATGGGGTCGCAACGGAGATGCCAGCAAGAGAGATCTTGGTCGGACAGATTCTGGTGGTCCGGCCGGGGGAGCGGATTGCGACCGATGGTGTGGTCCGTTCGGGACATTCGAGCCTGGATACCTCTGCGATTACCGGCGAGTCGATCCCGGTTGAAGTCGAGCCGGGTGTCGAGGTTTCGGCGGGGGCGATCAACACCGTTGGCGTGCTGAAGATCGAGACCACCGCTGCTGGCACGGACAACTCGTTGACCACGATCGTGGAATTGGTCGAGCAAGCGCAAGCAGACAAGGGCGAGCGGGCACGCATCGCCGACAGGATTGCCCGCCCTCTGGTGCCTGGCGTGATGATCCTTGCTGTTCTGGTCGGCGTGATCGGGGCGCTTTTTGGTGACACGGAATTGTGGATCACTCGGGCGTTGGTGGTGTTGGTCGCGGCCAGCCCCTGTGCGTTGGCGATTGCAGTGCCCGTGACGGTGGTTTCGGCTATTGGTTCGGCGAGCAAGTTTGGTGTGGTCATCAAGAGCGGTGCCGCGTTTGAACGGCTCGGCACGATTCAGCATCTGGCGGTGGACAAGACGGGCACTCTGACTCGCAATCAGCCCAGTGTGTCCGAGGTGATCGCGGCCGACGGCACCGATACCGACGATCTGCTTGGCTACGCGGCCGCTATCGAGCAGCACAGCACGCACCCTTTGGCGGCCGCCATCACCAAGGCAGCGGTCACCGTACCGGACGCTCAGGGAGTGACGGAGGAAGCCGGGCACGGTATCTCCGGCATCGTCGACGGGCGACTCGTGAGGGTGGGCAATCCCCGTTGGATCGACCCGGGACCGCTCAAAGCCCAGGTGGAAAAGTTGGAGGCTGAGGGGCAAACCTGTGTTCTGGTCACTGTCGACGGCGTGATCGCCGGGGCCATCGGTGTGCGCGATGAATTGCGTCCTGAGGTGCCCGATGTGGTTCGCGTGCTGCGTAGCCAGGGAATTGATGTCAGCATGCTGACTGGCGACAACGCCCGTACAGCTGCGGCATTGGCACAGATCGCGGGGATCACCGACGTACGTGCCGAGCTTCGTCCCGAGGACAAGGCTCGCATCATCTCCGAGATGGTCAAACAGAAACCCACGGCGATGATCGGCGACGGCATCAACGACGCCCCTGCTTTGGCGGGAGCGACCGTCGGGATTGCGATGGGTACGACTGGATCAGATGCCGCCATCGAGTCTGCCGATGTGGCCTTCACCGGCCATGATTTGACCTTGATCCCGTTAGCGTTGGGGCACGCACGTCGCGGTGGGATCATCATCAACCAGAACATTGTGCTCTCGTTGGCAATCATTACCGTGTTGTTGCCGCTAGCAATCACTGGCGTGCTCGGGTTGGCCGCAGTCGTGTTGGTCCACGAAGTCGCTGAAGTCATCGTGATCGTCAACGGCCTACGTGCCGCCCGTACCCGACAGTTCCTCACCAGACAGTTGCATCCGCAGGTAGCAGAGGTGGCTAAAGACCCAGTGGGAGTGAACTAGCAGAGCATCCACACAGCTGATCCGTCGCCGGGCGGTGGGTTAGACGGCGCAGCAGGAGAGTTGGCTGACGTCGGTGGTGAAGGACTGGGCGGCGATCTTGATGCCTTCGGCCATGGTGAGGTAAGGCGCCCAGGTGTTGGCGACATCTGTAATGGTCATGCCTGCGTTGAGGAGGTAGACACCGGCTGCGGCGATTTCGCCGGCGTCTTTCGCGACGGCGGTGAGGCCGTGGATGCGTCCGGTGTCGGCGTCGACGACGATTTTGATAAAGCCTCGGGTGTCACGATTCACGATCGCGCGGGGGACGTATTGCAGCGGGAGCACGCGGCAGTCGCATCGTAGTCCTGCCGCGAGGAGGTCTTTCTCGGTGGCGCCGACGCGGGCCAGTGCAGGGCTGGTGAATGTCACTCGGGGAACGTGGCTGTAGTCGACTGTGCGTCCGGCGGCGGCGAATGCGTTGTCGACGACCATCGCTCCGTGGTGGGCGGCGACGTAGACGAACTCGTGGTGGCCGGTGGCGTCGCCTGCGGCCCAGATCCGGCGGTTCGAGGTCTGGAGTTGGTCGGTGACGATCACCGCACCGGTCTCGCTGGTCTTGACTTGGACCGTGTCGAGGCCGAGGTTGTCAGTGACGGGTCTGCGTCCGGTCGCGACGAGTATCCGGTCGCCCTGGTGTTCCTCGGTTGTGTCGTTCGCTGCGACGGTAGCGGTCACGCGACCGTCGTCACCTGTGTGGATGCGGGTGACAGTGGCGTGGTCGATGACGTGGATGCCTTCGTCAGCGAAGACTTCGCCGAGTGCGATGGAGGCTTCGGGCTCTTCTGACGATGCGAGCCGGGAACGGACCAGCATAGTGACCTTGACCCCGAGTCGGGCGAACAGTTGTGCTTGTTCCAGTGCGACGTAGCCGCCGCCGACGATCAGCAGAGCTTCGGGGAGCGTGGCGAGTTCCATAGCCGTGGTCGAGGTCAAATAGTCCACCGTGTCGAGCCCCTCGATAGCCGGTATCCAGGGAGTAGACCCGGTCGCGATGAGGTACTGCTCCGCCTCGATGGTCTCCACCTGTCCCTCAGAGTCGACGATGGTGACGGTCGGATCCTGCGGGGTTCCACTGAAAGATGCCGTGCCGGTGACGACCCGCCACCCGTAGGACGCGGCAACATCGATGTACTTCTCGGTGCGGAGTGAATCCACGAGAGTTTGCTTGCCGTCGACAAGGGCACGCATGTCCACCGGCGTTGTCGAGCCAGTGAGCCCGGGGAACCGCGACAAGTCGGCAGCGGTGTGCCGGGCGTCAGCTGCGGCGAGTAGCGCTTTCGATGGCACGCACCCGGTGTTCACGCAGGTGCCACCGATCGTGCCCTTCTCGATCATTACGACGCTCTTGCCCATGCCGGTGGCACGGATCGCCGCAGCGAACGCCGCCCCGCCCGAACCGATCACGACCAGGTCAGCCTTCGAGCCCATGCCTGTCTCCTCACCTTCGATGTACTTTGCCTCAATCAGTATTGACCTTCCAGTACGCTGGAAGGTCAAGGAGCAGGATTCAGGACGGGGCATAGTGAAGATCGGACAACTCGCAGACGCGACCGGGGCGACAGCGAAGACGCTGCGGTTCTATGAGGATTCCGGCCTGCTCCCGCCTGCGAAGCGTGCGGCGAACGGGTATCGCGACTACCCACCCGAAGCAGCTGCGCGAGTGTCGTTCATTCACCGAGGTCAAGCTGCGGGACTGACGCTGGCTCAGATCCGGCAGATACTCAATATCAGGGATAGCGGTACCGCACCGTGCGAGCACGTCCGACATCTTCTGGATACTCGGCTGTCCACCATCGACAATCAGATCACCCAGCTGACTGGACTGCGAGACACGATCAGCGAACTGCGCCGACAGGCAGAAGCAGTCGACCCCACGGCCTGCGATCCTGCCCAAGTCTGCACCTACCTATAACTGGGCAGGCTACAAAGCGGGCGTGGTATTCGTTCCGGTCACCGTGGGCGAGCGATGGGCCGGAAGGTAAGACTGGTCGCAGGGCATGGCCGCTAGAAAACACTTGTCGTTCTGACGGACCGCCACGCTTCCACAGTGCGCGTGAGACCGAACTCGCCCAGCAGATGAAGTTCCGACATTATACCGGCGACGTCGGATGATCGAATCGACGGAGTAGCACTACCAGGGCGCTCGGCTCCCCCGCCGAAATATGGAGTACGTGCGACAAGTCTGCGTTCATGAGGCAGCGCCCAGCGAGCTAGTGGTTCAGCAGTGGCTGTA
>DATCYH010000341.1:0-5858 GCA_036570405.1 Nocardioides sp. | reverse complement strand
TGCGCACTCGTCGTACGCCTCCTCCTGCCGCCGTCCCGCCAGTTCCGCCCGCAACCCAGGAGCAGCGGACAGTTCACCCGGATGGCGGCCGGCGCACTCGCCGACCGAGGGCTCGTCGCGCTCTATGTCCTTGGCGCGGTGAGCGTGGGGACCCTGGTGGCGATGTTGAACGCCCTCGGCTTCCGGCTGCACGCCGAGCCGTTCGGGCTGAGCCTCGGAGCGATCAGCCTGATCTACCTCGTCTATGCCCTGGGCACCGGCAGCTCGATCGTGTCCGGACGCCTCGCCGACCGCTTGGATCGTCGGCAGGTGATCCCGGCCGGAATCGTGATGGCACTCGCGGGAGTCCTGCTCACCCTGAGCAGCTGGCTGCCGGTGATCGTTCTCGGGATGGCCTTGGTGACGATGGGGTTCTTCTGCCTGCACGGCCTAGCCAGCAGCTGGGTCACCGTCCGCGCCCACGCACTCGGGGCCAGCACCAGCCAGGCAGCCTCGTTCTACCTGTTCACGTACTACGTCGGCTCGTCGGTCTTCGGCAACCTCGGCGCCACCGCGTGGACGCACGCCGGATGGGGAGGCGTGGTGGGGCTGGGCAGCGGCCTGCTGCTGGTCGGTGCACTGATGATCGCGATCCTGCGCGGGACACGGCGACCGACCGTCACCTGAGAGGCGTCGGGTAGCCGCTACGTTCTAGAGGTGTGCTTCTCCCCTGAAATGGACGCGGTCGCGGGACTCGTCGTGACCGGCATCGGCATCGACTGCCTGCGCCAAGTCACCTCCCGCAACCAGCTGGCCTTGGCGTCCCTGCCACTCGTGTTCGGTGTGCACCAGCTGATCGAGACGTTCGTCTGGCTCGAGCTCCAGGGCAGAGCAAGTCAGTGCACGGGAGACGTGGCGACCTATGCCTATCTGGCGATCGCGGCCGTGCTGGTGCCGGTGTTGGTGCCGTTCGCCTTCCTCAGGATCGGCGTCGGCCGGTCGCGTTGGCTGGACCGCGGCTTCGTCGGGGCCGGAGTCATCGCCGCTGTCCTGCTCGCGGACCTGATGGTCGCCGAGACCCCCGATCGTCGAATCGACGGACACCAGATCACCTACTTCGCCGGCCAGTACATCCCCGACTACGTCCTGCCCATCTATGCCACCGCGTGCCTGGGGCCTGCGCTGTTGGCCCGTTCGAGACCCCTGCAGCTCTTCGGCGCGCTCAACCTTGTGGTGGTTGCTGCCCTCGCTGCCCTCAACCAGGGCGGGGTGGTCTCGCTGTGGTGCCTGTGGGCGGCGTGCACGAGCATCCTGATCAACCTGCACCTGCGCGGGGTTCGGCTGGGGCGCCGCGAGGTCATCGACGAGCCGGAGTCGGACCAGCGCAGCCCGGTGGGCGGCTCTCGGCCCTGAGACCGGCTCCCGGCCCGTGCCCGTCCCCCCGGCCCGAGCACCCTCAGGCAACCCGCGCCAACGCGGCGGCGAACTCAGTCAGGCGGGCCTGCGGCACCAGGTCGGCGAGAGCGCGCGGATCGGTCGGCAGGTCGTGGGCCTCGGCGCCCCGCAGAGCACGCTTGTCGAAGAAGGGCGAGACCGCAGGCCAGACTCCCTGCACCTCGCGGCAGAAGATGTCGGCGCCGGTGGGCCCGATCCGGGGAAAGCCGGTCAACGCCGTGCGCAGTTGCTCCACGTCATCGTGCTTCTCGGGCCGGATCGCGCGCAGGTCTCCGTCGTACTCGGCGATCAGGTGGTCGGCGGCCGCTGCGAGCGCGGTCGACGTGCTCTCGTCGTAGCGGCGGTAGCGACCGCGACCCAGCGCCGTGACGCGTTGTTGCCACGTCGCCTCGCGCATCTTCTCCGGAGTCCGCCACCCCGCCGCGAAGAGCTCACGGGCAGCGGCGACGGCGATCTCGGCCGAGATCCGGGTGGCCGAGAGTGTGGTGAGGACCAGCAGCTGGTAGAGCGGCGAGGGCTCGTCGCGCAGGGTCACCCCCGCCTCATCGGCGTACGTCGTGCCGTGCTCGCGCAGCAGCGCGTGGGCACGTTCCTGCTGGGTCCCCTGATCCGTCTTCTGGGTTGACCCTTGGGCCATCAGAGCTCCCTGTGCTCGTCCTCGAACACGATGTCCGACTTCGGCGCGGGATCGCCCTCGAAGTTGAGCGGTGCCGCCGCGATCACTGCCCGCATGCGTCCACGCAGGAGCTTGGCGCCGCCGGGACAGGCGATGACCACGCGTGCCCCCTCCGCCACCGCGTCGCAGCCCTCCGCGCGCACCGCGGCCAGGACAGTGCCCGGGTCCTGTCCCGCCGGGACCTGGTAGACGAGCTGGGTGGCCGCATCATGGACCCTTTGTCCCTGTACGTCACCACGCCGGGCCATGACGAGGATGCTGGCGGCGACACCGGCCAGCACGATCAGGACGACCACACCTGCCACGATTGCGAATTGCATCGCTCTCGGTACCCGCCCCGCGGCCCGGCATGCCCGCAGCGCTCGTCAGTGCTGCTCGCGGCGCTCCTGCAGTCGTTGCTGCGCCTCGGGCAGGTAGGCCAGGCACGGCGCGTCGCTGTCCTTGTGCTTCTCGGTGAGGTGGAAGATCCAGCGGTCCATCGCCGCCATGAAGCCGTTGTCAGCGCCGGGGCGATAGGCCGACCACGGCCGGTCGCCCTTGGCGGTGCACGTGGCGCAGCTGATCTTGTAGACGAACGACTTGTCACGGGCGACGTCGATCTTCACCCGGGCCAGCGGGCCGGCCTCGACTGCAGCCTTCTTCTCGCGCGCGGATCGGCTGGCGGTCACGTCATACTCCTGGCTCGTCGTCTGGAACGACGTCAGCGTACGCCGGACACCCCGCCGCCGGGCAGTCAGCGGTTGCGGCGCCAGATCGCGGTGGTCAGCACCGTGGCGAACCCGGTCCAGGCCGCGTACGGCGCCAACAGGGCACCGGCCGGGCGCGACGCCTGACCGGCCACGCGCGCCAGGTCGGTGCTGCTCGCTGCCAGGGCACCCGCCACGACCACGGAGGCGCCGAGACGCTGGCCGCGGAAGAACGCCCAGCACCATCCCGAGTTCAGCGCCATGTTCACCGCGAGGCGACGCCGGTAGTCGGCCGCGTCTCGCTGGGTCATCGCGTCCTGCGCCTTCTTCGAGGCAAGGGCACTGCCGGCATAGAGCAGGGTCCACGCGATCGGGAACACCGCGGAAGGTGGCTGGAAGCGGGGCTTGTCCAACTGCTCGTACCACTCGCTCCGCACCCCTGAAGAGGTGGCGACCGACCCGGTCACGGCGGCGGCGACCGGAAGTCCGATGCTGCTGAGGATCTCGCGTTTCGACATGCTCCGACCCTACGAGGGTGGCTCAACCGAGCAGGGCGACAACCTCGTCGCTGGCATAGAACGGTGCGAGCTGGTTGCGCAGGATGCGGTCCAGGTCGCCGGACTCGGCCAGGGTGCCGACCACGCCCGGCGCGATCCGCACCAGGTCCGCGACGATGTCCTCGCGTCGCAGATCGAGTTCGTCGAGCAGCTCGGTCGGCGTGTAGCCGCCGAACCTCTCGAAGAAGGCGTCCACCACCACGTTGCCGATGTCGATGACGTGCTGGTTGGCCGCCGCGGTGATCACGATCTCGTGCAGTGCATCCACGACGCCGCTCAGCTCGTCGCGATCCACCCGCTCCCCCAGGCCCTGGACGGGTTCTGCCGCTGCCAGGTCCCAGACCTGCAGGATCGCCTCGCGTGTAGTCGGGTCCTGGAGCGTCTCGACGATGATCCGGTTGAGTCGCTTGACCGCATAGGTCCCGCCCTTGCCGACGGTGTCACCGAGGATCCCCTCAAACTGCTTGCCGGCCGCGCCGGTGACCCTGGAGGCGGCGCTGGTCCCCAGCGAGACCAGCCCGCCGAGGCCGGGGACCTTGTCGGCCATCGCCTTGTTCGCCTGCAGCACCTCGTTCACGATCCGCCCCATGAACCGGGTCGCCAACGTGCCCACCAGCGGGCTGGCGGTGAGTCGGTCCAGCGCACGCTCGAGCACCGGGGTGAGTCCCAGCGCCTGGTCGACGAGCACCTCGACCTGGTCGCGCTCGACCAGGTCGCCCAGCGGGTACGGCGAGCCGGGGCCCTCCAGCGCGATGTCGACGGCGAGCTCGACGAACCCGCTCACCGCCGCGCTGCTGGGGACGGTAGTGAGTGCTCGCGCCACGATCGCCTTCACCGCGTCGCGATCGAGCAGGTCGGCGAGCTGGTGGTTGGACCCGGCCGAGAAGACGTCCTCGGCCAGGGACTCGACGGTTGTGGTCAGGTGCTCACCGCTGAGGCGGGCGATGTGGAAACGGACCTGGGCGTCGAGGAGCTGCTCGGCGAGCTGTGGGGTCGTGGGCACACGCAGAGCGTAGTGGAGGTGGCCGCGGTGTCGAACGGTTCACGACCGACCGGCGTCGGATCCGGACTCACTCATCCGCGCACGGTTGCGGGCGTTCAATAGGATCTGCAATCACGCGCCCCGCGCAGTCCGCTCACGAAGCAGAACGAGGTCCGATCGCAATGTCCGGCTCACGTCCCGGCAAGAAGAAGAAGTCCGTCCGGAAGCCTGTCGACGCCGAGGCGGTCGCCGCCAAGCGGGAGCGGCGGGCGAAGGCCACCGCCGAGCGGCTGGAGCGCGAGCGCCGGGTCCGTCGTACACGGGTGATCAAGCAGGTCGGGATCGTCGCCGTCGTCGGCGCCGCAGCCATCGGCCTGACCATCGCGATCATCAAGGGCACCACACCGGACTTCGCGGCGGCTCCCCCGGGCTTCGACGAGGACGGCGACATCACGATCGGCAACACCGACGCACCGGTGACCGTGACCGTGATCGAGGACCTCTCCTGCCCGCGCTGCAAGGCCGCTCATGCCGAGAACAAGGACCTGCTCGCTCGATATGCGAAGGGCGACGAGGTGCGCGTCGACTATCGGCCGGTCGCCTTCCTCGACGAGCACTCGACCAACGAATATTCCACCCGGGCCCTGAATGCGGCCGTCTGCGTGGTCGAGGACGACCCGTCCAACTGGTCCGCGATGCACGCCATCCTGCTGGTCAGCCAGCCCGACCGGGGCAAGGACGGTCCCGACGATGGCGAGCTGGTCGACTTCGCGGCCGAGGCCGGTGCCGACTCCGACGCGACCCGCAAGTGCATCGATGACCGCAAGCACGAGGACTGGATCGATTGGACCACCCACAAGGTGACCAAGGACCGCGACTTCGGCGGCACCCCGGCGATCAGCGTCAACGGCAAGCTGGTCGACCCGAACCCGGGCGCCATCGACGCCGCCGTCCAGGCAGCCCTGGCGAAGTGATCTGCGAGCTCAGTCGGCGGCGGAGAAGGTGGCGGTCACCGTTCCCAGTCCACTGATCTCGGCCGTGACGCTGGCTCCGGCCGGGACCGATGCCATCGGGCCCAAGGCGCCGGAGAGGACGAGGTGGCCGGCGCGCAACGGCGTACCGACGTCGCGGGCGGTCCGCGCCAACCAGGACAGGGCGGCCAGCGGGTCGCCGAGGCAGGCGGCGCCGTTGCCCGAGGAGACCTGCTCGCCGTTGATCGACATCGTCATCTCGGTCTCGACCGGCTCGAAGTCAGTGAGCGGGACCTGGTTCGCACCGAGCACATAGAGGCCGCTGGACGCGTTGTCCGCCACCGTGTCGCCATAGGAGATGTTCCAGTCGGCAACCCGGCTGTCGACGATCTCGATGGCTGCGACCGCATAGGCCACCGCGCCCCGGACCTGTTCGACGTCCAGTTCGCCCTCGACCAGGTCCTCGGCGAGCACGAACCCGACCTCGGCCTCGGCCTTCGGCTGGAGCAGGCGCTCCATCGGCACGACGTCCGACTCGGCATAACCCATGTC
>DATCYH010000340.1:0-5232 GCA_036570405.1 Nocardioides sp. | reverse complement strand
CCCCGGGTCTGCACCGAGTAGGTCACCGTGCGCCGCCAGGCCTCCCGGTGGCCGATCGTGCGAGCGGGGGTGTCGAAGACGCGAGTGACATAGCCCGGGCGCGTGGAGACTGTGCGCACCGAGATCCGGTGGCCCAGGTCGCGCCACGAGACCCGGTAGGTCGGCTTCCAGGCACCGGTTATCGGCTTGCCGTCCTTCATCCAGCGATAGGACGTCTTGTCGGGAGCGTGCCGGAACAACGGCTTGGAGACGCTCAGCGTGTGCGCGACGCGTGGGCTGCCGCTCATCTTGGGCGACCTGGTCATCACCAGGTGCTGCTCGTCGTCGGCTTGGGCGCCCGCGCTCGGGAGCAGGAGTCCGGCGACCATGGCCAGCACGAAGAAGGACGCGCGGAGGGTGCCGATCACAAGATTCGCTTTCCTCGAAGGTCTCGTCGTTCCACCATAACCGCGCCCGACACCGAGCCCAACCGGTCCAACCGGTCCAACCGGTCCAACCGGTCCAACCGGCAAGGAATGAACCCGGGCCCGGCGCAGTTGTCACCTGCATGGATTCCATGCCGAGCCTGTTCGAGCCGCTCGACCTCGGTGCGGTGCGCACCGCCAACCGTGTCTTCATGGCCCCACTGACCCGGATGCGCGCGAGCCAGCCGGGCAACCTGCCCAACGACCTGATGCGCGTCTACTACGCTCAGCGGGCCGGTGCCGGTCTGGTGATCAGCGAGGGCACCCAGATCTCCGCCGAGGGCATGGGCTATGCAGACACCCCCGGTATCCACAGCCCCGAGCAGCTGGCCGGCTGGAAGCGGGTCACCGACGCCGTGCACGCCGAGGGCGGACTGATTGCCGCACAGCTGTGGCACACCGGCCGGGTCAACCACGAGTCCCTGCACGACGGCGGGCTGCCGGTCTCGGCCAGTGCGATCGAGTTCCGCGGCCGCACCTCGCTGAAGGACGCCGAGGGCAACATCGTCCGGGCCAACTGCCCCACCCCGCGGGCACTCGGGACCGACGAGCTCGCCCGGGTGGTCCAGGACTATCGCCGCGCAGCGCGCAACGCGATCGATGCCGGCTTCGACCTGGTCGAGGTGCACGCCGCCCACGGCTACCTGCTGCACCAGTTCCTGGCCGAGCCCAGCAACCAGCGCACCGACGGCTACGGCGGCTCGGTGGAGAACCGGGCCCGCCTGCTGCTCGAGGTGATCGACGCGATCGTCGAGGAGATCGGCAGCGACCGAGTCGGCGTACGCGTCTCCCCGCAGGGCTCGTTCAACGGTCTCGACGCCGCTGATGGTGGCGCCTCGGTGCTGTACGCCGCCGGCGAGCTGACCAGCCGCGATCTCGCCTTCCTGCACCTCTCCGAGCCCGACTGGACCGGCGCTCCGCCGCTGGACGAGGTCTTCCGCAAGGAGCTGCGTGCGGCGTACGACGGGGTGATCGTCGGTGCCGGTGGCTATGACCTGGCCAAGGCGGAGCAGATGCTGGGTGCGGGTTATGTCGATGCCGTCGCCTTCGGGCGAGCGTTCATCGCCAACCCCGACCTGCCCGTTCGTCTGGCTGACGGGATCGAGCTCAGCGAGGTCGTCCAGGAGACGGTCTACGGCGGCGGCGCAGAGGGGTACACCGACTATCCGGCGGCCCAGGTCCAGGCATAGGCCTCGTCCTCGCAGGCGATCCCGGCCTCGCCGAGGTCGAGCGGGGCGAAGGTGTCGACCATGACCGCGGACTCGTCGAACGCCTCGGCACCCAGTGAGGCCTCGATCGCGCTGGGCTGGGGGCCGTGCGCGCAGCCGCCGGGGTGCACCGAGACCGAACCGATGCCGATGCCGGATCCCTTGCGCGCCTCGTAGTCACCGCCGACGTAGAACATCACCTCGTCGGAGTCGACGTTGGAGTGGTAGTAGGGCACCGGCACTGCCAGTGGGTGGTAGTCGACCTTGCGCGGCAGGAAGTTGCAGATCACGAAGTTGTGCCCCTCGAAGACCTGGTGCACCGGCGGCGGTTGGTGGATCTTGCCGGTGATCGGCATGAAGTCGTCGATGTTGAACGTGTAGGGATACAGGCAGCCGTCCCACCCGACGACGTCGAAGGGGTGGCTCGCGCAGGTCATCCGGCTGCCGACGATCCCGCCGGTGACGCGGTGCTTGACCAGTACGTCGACCCCGGCCTGCAGGTCGCCGGTGCTCGGCGTGAAGTCGGGCCCGTGCAGGTCGCGCTCGCAGTAGGGCGCGTGCTCGAGGAGCTGGCCATAGCGGGAGAGGTAGCGCTTGGGTGGCGCGATGTGGCTGTTCGCCTCGATAGCGATGAGCCGGCTGGGACCTCCCTGCGGGATCCACCGATGCGTGGTGCTGCGTGGGATCACGACGTAGTCGCCGGTGCGATAGGCCAGCGTCCCGAAGACGGTCTCGACGACGCCCTGTCCGGACTCGACGAAGACGCACTCGTCACCGATCGCGTTGCGATAGAGGGGCGAGGCGGCCGAGGTGACGGCATAAGCGATCCGGACGTCGTTGTTGACCAGGACCAGACGACGGCCGGTCACCGCGTCCACGTCGTCGGCGAACTCGAGGTCGTGCAGCTTGAGGTGCCGCGGCTTGAGCGGATGGTTGGGGGTGCCGGTCAGATCGGGCAGCTCCCACACTGTCGAGTCGAGGATCGCGGACGGCACGCCACGGTGGTAGAGAAGGGACGAGTCGGAGGAGAAGCCCTCCTCCCCCATCAGCTCCTCGTAGTAGAGGTTGCCCTCCGGGTCGCGGTGCCGGGTGTGCCGCTTGCCCGGGACCGAGCCCATCTGCCGGTAGTGCATCGCCATCTCCTGAGTCCCCGCATGGATCATGCGTCGTCACGAGTCTACGCCGAAACGTCCTGATTCCGAACACCAATGTCCGCTCACGTGTGACTGCGCTACTCTCCCACCGTGTCTGACTCGACGGCAACCCCTGACCGAGACCACCCCGACCAGCCCGCCCAGCCCGCTCCTGCGTGGCTGCGGATGATCGACGACGCGGCGATCTTCCCGCCCGGCAACGCGGCCCTCGACACGGCACTGACCGATCACCTCACCCGGCGTACCGAGCCCTGGGCCGCGCTGGTCGACACCTTCGTGATCAGCGACCACCGCCTGGCCGAGCTGCGAGGGCTGGTGCCCCCGAATGCAGGCCCCGAGGACGCAGACCCTGATCACACAGACCCAATGGCCCTCAGCATCGTGATCGGTGCCGGCGCCGGCGGACTGGCCCCGGCAGCGAGCACCGCCCAGCGGCTGGACGGCGTGAGCCTGAGTGGCCTCGAGGTCGCCCTACGTGATCCGGCCGACCTGGTCGGCAACGCCCGGCGGGTGATCGCGGCGCTCGACCAGTCCCTCGATCTGGGCCTGCTCGACGACGACGTCACCCTCTCCGTCGAGCTCCCGCAGGGCCAGCCCACCAGCGGCTGGCTGGGCGCCGCGGACGAACTCGCGGCCCGGGAGATCCGGCTCAAGTTCCGCACCGGCGGTGTCGATGCGGAGCTCCTCCCGAGTGTTGACGAGCTCGGCGCCTGGATCACCGCGGCGCTGGACCGCGAGTCCCCGTTCAAGTGCACCGCCGGCCTGCACCACGCCGTCCGGCACCACGACCGGGAGACCGGCTTCGAGCACCACGGCTTCCTCAACGTCCTGCTCGCGACCCGCGTCTGCCTCGACGGTGGCGACCCGGTCGAGGTGCTGCGCGAGGAGTCCGCCAAGACACTGGTCGCCCTGGCCCGGGAGCTCGGCGACGACACCCTGGCCAGGACCCGGCGCTGGTTCACCGGCTTCGGCTCCTGCAGTGTCGACGATCCCGTCGAGGACCTGCACGAGCTGGGCCTCTGGACGGGGGTGGCCCGATGACCGCGACCACCTGGGTCCCCGGCGCCGCCGGATCGGCACACGACGTGGACCACCTGCCGTGGGGCGTCTTCACCCGCACCGGCAGTGACGATGCGCCGCGGGTCGGCGTACGCATCGGCGACTTCCTGCTCGACCTCGCGCCGGTCGCCGCTGCCGACGTACGCCCGGAGACGCAGCTCTTCGAAGCGGCCACCCTCAATCCACTGATGGCACAGGGCAGGGCGGTCAACGCCGAGCTCCGCCAGTGGATCACCGACCTGCTCACCGTTCCCGGCGAGCGCGGTGACGTGGAGCCACACCTGGTGCCGCTCGAGGAGGTCACCATGCACCTGCCGGTCGAGGTCGGCGACTACGTCGACTTCTATGCCTCCGAGCACCACGCGTCCAACGTCGGCACGATCTTCCGCCCGGACCAGGAGCCGTTGCTGCCGAACTGGAAGCACCTGCCGGTCGGCTACCACGGCCGCTCGGGCACCGTCGTGCCCAGCGGCACCGAGATCGTGCGACCGCTCGGCCAGCGGAAGAACCCCAGCGACCCGGCGCCGGTCTTCGGGCCCAGCGGACGACTCGACATCGAGGCCGAGCTGGGCTTCCTGGTCGGCACTCCCACCGCGCTCGGCGAACGTGTCGCCGTGGCGGACTTCGATGACCACTGCTTCGGGGTCGTCGGGCTCAACGACTGGTCCGCGCGCGACATCCAGGGCTGGGAGTACGTGCCGCTGGGCCCCTTCCTGGGCAAGTCCTTCGCCACCTCGATCTCGACCTGGGTCACCCCCTTGGCCGCGCTCGACGCGGCCTGGGTCGACCTGCCCGGCCAGGATCCGGAGCCCCTGCCCTACCTGTCGCTCGAGGGCAGCTCCCGCCCGGGTGGCCTCGACATCGCCGTCGAGGTCGTGCTCAACGGCCACGTGGTCAGCCGCCCTCCCTACTCCTCGATGTACTGGTCGCCGGCCCAGATGCTGGCCCACATGACCGTCAACGGCGCCAGCGTGCGCACCGGCGACCTGTGGGCATCGGGAACGATCTCCGGCCCGGTCCGCGAGGAGCGCGGTTCGTTCCTCGAGCTCAGCTGGGGCTGGCGCGAGACGTTCCCGGTCGGCGACGAGGAGCGGATCGCCCTGGAGGACGGCGACGAGGTCGTGCTCCGCTACACGGCTCCCGGTGCGGGTGGTGGACGGATCGCGCTCGGCGAGGTCGCCGGTCGGGTGGCCCCGGCGCGGATCGGTTGATTGACCTGGTCCTTCCGGGCCATTTCCGGCCGATTCCGGTCCCGGCACGGCATCGGGTGACAAGACTGTCGGCATGGGAGAGGTCCGGAGCAGACTCCGCGTCGACGTGTCACGGCGTACGACGGCACTCGTCGTC
>DATCYH010000339.1:0-2752 GCA_036570405.1 Nocardioides sp. | reverse complement strand
CGGCCAGGGCCTTGGCCTCGTCGCCTGCACTGGTCGCGACCAGGCGAGCGTTGAGCTTGCCGATCCCGCGGGAGGCGAACGGCGCGACGGCCACGACGCGGGTCCCGGCGGCGACCGCCTTGCGCAACCGCAGGAAGATCGTCCCGGCCTCGTCCTCAGGCTCGAGGCCCGCCAGGACGACGACCGAGGCGCGCTCGAGGTCGGCGTACGTCACCGGCATCCGCAGCACTACCTCGCTGGCCAGGAAGTTCGCCTCCTCGGCGGAGTGCGGCCGGGCGCGGAAGTCGATGTCGTTGGTGCCCAGCACCGTCCGGGCGAACTTCGCATAGCCATAGGCGTCCTCGGCGATCACGCGACCACCGGGGAGCACGCCGACGCCGTGGGCGTCGCGAGCAGCCGCCAGACCACGCGCGGCGACGGTGAACGCCTCGGGTCAGGACGCGGCACGGAGCTCGCCACTCTCCTCGTCACGGACCAGCGGGTGAGTGAGCCGGTCGGCCTGTCGCGCATAGAGGAAGGCGAAGCGGTCCTTGTCGGTGATCCACTCCTCGTTGACCTCGGGGTCGTTGCCGGCCAGGCGGCGCATCACCTTGCCGCGACGGTGGTCGACGCGGATCGCGGCGCCGCAGGCGTCGTGCTCGGCGATGGCAGGCGCGGAGACCAGGTCGAAGGGACGTGACCGGAAGCGGTAGTCGGCACTGGTGAGCGCGCCGACCGGGCAGATCTGGATGGTGTTGCCCGAGAAGTAGGACAGGAACGGGGCGTCGGGGGCAATCCCGATCTGCTGCTGCGCCCCGCGCTCGATCAGGGAGATGAACGGGTCCCCGGCGATCTCGTCGGCGAAACGGGTGCAGCGCTGGCAGACGATGCAGCGCTCGCGGTCGAGCAGGATCTGGGCCGAGATGTTGATCGGCTTGGGAAACGTCCGCTTCACGCCACCGTTGGCCGAGAAGCGGGACTCGGCACGCCCGTTGGACATCGCCTGGTTCTGCAGGGGGCACTCGCCGCCTTTGTCGCAGACCGGGCAGTCGAGCGGGTGGTTGATCAGCAGGAACTCCATCATCCCCTGCTGCGCCTTGTCGGCGACCGGGGAGGAGACCTGAGTGTTGACCACCATGCCGTCGGCCACGGCCAGGGTGCAGGAGGCCTGCGGCTTGGGCATCGCGCGGCCGTTGCCGGCGTCGGGCACCTCGACCATGCACTGCCGACAGGCACCCACCGGGGCCAGCAGCGGGTGGTCGCAGAACCGCGGGATCTGGGTGCCGATCTGCTCGGCGGCACGGATCACCAGGGTGTCCTTGGGGACGCTGACCTGGATGCCGTCGATCGTGACGGTGACGAGATCGGGCTTCTCCGGCGTCGCGGTCATGAGGTCACCTCTTGCTCAGCCCACGCGGTGCTTCGCGCGGGGTCGAACGGGCAGCCACCGTGGGTGAGGTGGGCCAGGTATTCCTCGCGGAAGTATTGGATCGACGAGGTGATCGGGCTCGTCGCACCGTCACCGAGGGCGCAGAAGGCACGACCCAGGATGTTGTCGCACTGGTCGAGGAGCAGCTCCAGGTCGTCCTCGGAGCCGTGGCCGTTCTCCAGCCGGGTGAGTGCCTGGACCAGCCACCAGGTGCCCTCGCGGCACGGCGTGCACTTGCCACAGGACTCGTGCTTGTAGAACTCCGTCCAGCGCAGCACCGCGCGCACCACGCAGGTGGTCTGGTCGAAGATCTGCAGCGCGCGGGTGCCGAGCATCGAGCCGGCAGCACCGACTGCCTCGTAGTCGAGCGGCATGTCGAGGTGCTCCGCGGTGAGCAGCGGGGTGCTGGATCCGCCGGGGGTCCAGAACTTCAGCTCGCTGCCGTCGCGCATCCCGCCGCCGAGGTCGAGCAGCTGGCGCAGGGTGATGCCGAGCGGGGCTTCGTACTGTCCCGGCCTCTTGACGTGCCCGGAGAGCGAATAGATCACGAAGCCCTTGGACTTCTCGGTGCCGAGGCTGGAGAACCAGTCGGCTCCGCGGTCGATGATCGAGGGCACGGAGGCGATCGACTCGACGTTGTTGATCACGGTGGGGCTGGCATAGAGACCGGCCACGGCCGGGAACGGTGGGCGCAACCGCGGCTGGCCGCGACGCCCCTCGAGCGAGTCGAGGAGCGCGGTCTCCTCGCCGCAGATGTAGGCACCGGCGCCGGCGTGGATGACCAGGTCGAGGTCATAGCCGGAGCCGTGGATGTCCTTGCCGAGGTGCCCGGCGAGATAGGCCTCCTGCACGGCGCGCTGGAGACGGCGTACGACGTGGATCACCTCGCCGCGGACATAGATGAACGCGTGGTTGGCCCGGGTCGCGTAGGAGGAGATGATCACTCCCTCGATCAGCGTGTGGGGGCTGGCCATCATCAGCGGGATGTCCTTGCAGGTGCCCGGCTCCGACTCATCGGCGTTGACCACGAGATATTTCGGCTTGGGGTTGTCCTGGGGGATGAAGGACCACTTCATCCCGGTCGGGAAGCCAGCACCGCCGCGGCCGCGCAGACCGGAGTCCTTGACCTGCTCGATGATGGAGTCCTGGGGTTGGCCCAGCGCCTTGTCGAGCGCGCGATAACCGCCCTGCTCCTGATAGGAGTCGAGGGTCCAGCTGCGTTCGGCGTCCCAGTTGTCGGTGAGGACCGGGGTCAGCATGTCGGTCATTCCTTGCCCTCCTCGGCCTTGCCCGGATCGGTCGCTCGGTCGCTCGCTCGTTCCTCGCTCGACTCGGTCTCGACCA
>DATCYH010000338.1:0-2490 GCA_036570405.1 Nocardioides sp. | reverse complement strand
TGGGCCGGGCCGCCCGGGCCGGGGTGTCCCGCTCCTTCCAGGCCTCGCGCGTCTTCACCGAGTTCAGCGTCTGGGAGAACGTCCGTCTGGGGCAGATGAACAGCTCCCGCGACGGTGACCCGGCCGAGATCCTCCGCACCGTCGACCTCCTGCACCGCGCCCGGCACCTTGCCGGGGACCTCTCCTTCGGGGAGTTGCGGCGGCTCGGGGTGGCGATCGCGCTGTCGACCTCGCCGGAGGTGCTCCTGCTCGACGAACCCGGTGCCGGACTGACCGGTGGGGACCTGACCCAGCTCCAGACCACCATCCATGCGATCCGCGAGCAGGGCACCACGGTGCTGCTCGTCGACCACAACATGCGGTTCCTGATGAACACCGTCGACCGGGTGATCGTGCTCGAGGGCGGCTGCCTGATCGCACAGGGATCGCCTGCCGAGGTGCAACAGGACCCGGCCGTGATCGCGGCCTACCTGGGAAGCGAGAAGAGCTGATGCTTGACGTGCAGAACCTGACCGTCGGCTATGGCCAGCGGGCGATCCTGAGTGACATCAGCTTCACCGTCGAACCAGGTGAGGTGGTGGCCATCCTCGGCGCGAACGGCGTCGGCAAGAGCACGTTGTTGCGCACGCGCGCGGGCCTCCAGCCCGGCCTGGCCGGCACCGTCGCCCTGGACGGCGGGACGATCACCCGGACCGCCGCGCACAAGCGGGTCGCGCTTGGACTCTGTCTGGTCCCCGAGGGTCAGCAGTCGTTCCCGGCGATGAGTGTGCAGGAGAACCTCTGGCTCGGCGCCTCGCTGCACGCCCGCGGCAGGTCCGAGACCGAGCGCGCCGTGGAGCCGGTGCTCGACCTCTTCCCCAAGCTGGCAGAACGGCGTACCCAGCTGGCCGGGACGCTCTCTGGCGGCGAGCGGCAGATGCTGGCCATCGGTCGTGCCCTGCTGGCCCGGCCCACGGTGCTGATGCTCGATGAGCCGTCCCACGGTCTGGCCCCGATCATCGTGGAGCAGCTCGGTGAGCGGATCGCGGAGATCGCACGCGAGACCTCGGTGCTGGTGGTCGAGCAGAACCTGGCCGTGCCCGCGCGTGCCGCGACTCGGGTCCTGGTGCTCGACGAGGGGCGGATCACCCGTGAAGGACGCCCTGAGGAGATCCTGCACAACGAGGACGTCATCCACGCCTACCTGGGCGTGTGAGCGGCGGCTCGGACGCAACGACAGGAGGGTACGACGCACCCGGTGCGTCGTACCCTCCTCGCTGTCCAGAGGTGCTGGTCAGGCTTTCAGGCCGAGCATGCGCAGGTGGAGCGCGACCAGGTCGTCACCGAGCTCGTCGAATCGGGTCGGGTCCGCGGCGATGAGTTGGGCGAACCGCATGACCAGGCCGTTGACGGCGTCGGCAATCGAGGCCAGCGACGCAGCGGGCGCGGCGCGATCTGCCTTCACCAGCCGGTCCATGAACCGCACGTGAGTGGCGTTGATGCCGCTGTGCAGGGCCTCCCACAGGTCGCTCATCGAGGGATCGCCCAGGCTCTGGTGCTGGATGATCGTGAGCAGGCCGAGGTTGTCGGTGAAGGAACGCAGGTAGTTGAGGTCAGTGAGCCGGATGATCTCATCCGGCGGCAACTCCTCGGGCACCTTCTGGGCTGAAGCGAACTGTTGCCGCAGTCGCTGCGCGAGCTGACGGAAGATGTCCTCCTTGGAGGAGTAGTAGGCGTAGACCGTGGGGCGAGTGCTCTTGGCCGCCGTGGCGATGTCGGCGATCGTGGCGCGCGCATAGCCCAACTGGGCGAAGACCTGCGCTGCCGAGTTGAGGATGTGCTCGGCGGTCTCCGGGGACGGGCCCTTGAGGGTCGGGGTGCTCATCGTGTCTGGTCCTCCCAGCTGGTCGGGTGGGCGAAGCGCGGTGCCACACCAGCGGTCAGCTCACCATCCTTGTCGATCAGCGAGCCCCTGAAGAGGATATGTGGGTGCCGGGCTGCCTCGTCGAAGTTGAGGACGGGTGTTACGCAGGCGTCGGTGCCGGCGAAGACCTCGGCCCAGTGGTCACGCTCGTGCGCAGCGAAGTGCTCCGCCAGGACCTTGGCCAACTCGGGCCAGGCCTCTCGGTCCATCTGGGCGGGGAGGTCCGCGTCGGAGAGGCCGAGGCCCTGAAGGAGCAATGCATAGAACTGCGGCTCGATCGCGCCGACCGCGACGTGACCGCCGTCGCGGCACTCGTAGGTCCGGTAGAAGGGCGCACCACCGTCGAGGAGGTTCGCCTCCCTGCCGCCCGGTCCCCACGCACCCTGGGCGCGGAGCTCGAGCACCTGCTGGGTGAGCACCGAGGCACCGTCGACCATCGCGGCGTCGACCACCCGACCCCGACCGGTCGTGGTCCGGGCCCACAGCGCGGAGAGGATCCCCGTGATCAGGAACATGGACCCGCCGCCATAGTCGCCGACGAGGTTGAGCGGCGGGACCGGCCGGTCGGCGGTGCCGATCGCGGCGAG
>DATCYH010000337.1:0-2579 GCA_036570405.1 Nocardioides sp. | reverse complement strand
CTTCGCCACCGACTCCGCTGCCGCGCTGGCGCCGCCCGAGCTGACCTTCCGGGACTCGATCGCCGCGGCCGCCTACGAGGAGGCCGGCATCGGGCCCGACGAGCTGAGCCTGGCCGAGGTCTACGACCTCTCCACCGCGCTCGAGCTCGACTGGTACGAGAACATCGGGCTCTGCAAGGCCGGTGAGGCCGAGAAGCTCCTGCGCGACGGCGACACCACCATCGGCGGGCGCATCCCGGTCAACCCGTCGGGTGGGCTGGCGTGCTTCGGCGAGGCCGTCCCGGCCCAGGCCATCGCGCAGGTCTGCGAGGTCACCTGGCAGCTCCGCGGCCAGGCCGAGGGCCGCCAGGTGGAGGGCGCCAGCACCGGCCTCACCGTCAACCAGGGCCTCTTCGGCCACGGCAGCGCCGTCCTGCTCACGACCTGACTGGCTGTCCGGGCCGTAGGGCCTGGTTTCGAGATCGGGGGGACCGTCCAGGCTCTTCCAGCTCCTGAAATCCATCTTTGGCATCGGCTCCGCCGACACGGCCAATAGTGTGGGGAGCACACGCGCCGTCTACTCACTGTCGGGGGCGTAGACGGTTGGAGTCGGCCGAGACCGTGGCGGCCGTTGACCACACTAGCGAGCCCAACTGGTCACCATTCTGACGAAGCGCAGGCAGTCCGAATCGGGCGAACTTGTCGAAGCGCGAGTCTTGTGAGAAACAAGCCAGGATTCAGTAATCCCTTTCCACTGCAACTAGCCTCACCGGGTCGATCTGCGCAAAGGACTTACACATGCAAAGGGTAGTGGTTCCGTCAGCGGCCCTGGAAGCCGCAAGCATCCTTCGTGAGGAGATCTTGCGCGATATCAAGGACGACGAATGGCTTCTAGGTTCAGAGGACGAGGTGATGCGATCCCTCGAGGTGAGCCGTCCAACCCTGCGTCAGGCGCTTCGGCTGCTCGAGCAGGAACAACTCGTCTCAGTTCGACGAGGTGTTGGGGGTGGCCTGTTCGCTCGGCGTCCAACTGAGGAGGGGGTCACGCACACTGCGTCCGTGTATCTGCGCGCCGCAGGTACGTCCTACGGCGACCTCATCGCTTCCCTCTCGGTGTTGTCCACGCATGCTGCGCGCAATGCTGCTGAGAATCCCGACCTCGAAGCGCGACAGCGGCTGAGCGACTACTACCCACAGGTGCTTCGGGACATCAACGCTACCGAACTCCCGGGTGAGGAGTTCGTGGTTATCGCCGGTCGCTTCTATGTCCTCCTCGGCGAGGTGGCGAAGAGCCCCACGCTCGCGCTGTTCATCAGCGTATTAATTGAACTCGCCCGTCCAGCCGCCGGACGCAGCCTCTACACGGCGGAACGGATTGGTCAGACGGTCGAGCGGCACACGCTCGTGGCGGCAGCTGTACTCGCCGGAAAGAGTGAGCTCGCTGCAAGGCGTATGCGAACGCACACGCAGGACGTGCTGCACTGGACTGATGAGTCGATGCGACTCGAGTCGATGTATCCAGGTCACCGCATGAGCCAGCGCCGATAGTGCTTCGGCCTGGGTTTGACGGGTGCTCGGCGAGTTCAACCGGCGCTGACATGGCCCGGTTCCCAAGCGCCGGGCACCTTCGCCTCCTGGGCTGGGACATGCCCCGGGAGCAACGAGTCCGCCCGGGCGGGTCAAGTCCACCCACACCCGCCCCGGCAACCCCTACCTGAAAGGCGCCCTCGGTATCGCGGCGATGTCAGCGGCGCGCTCCAAGGGCACCTAACTACTCAGCGAAGTACCGGCGAATCGCATCGCGGCGAGGGCCCGTCAAAGCGATCGGGGCCGTGGAGCACGCCATGCTCATCGCCATCTGGAACATGCTGAGCACCGGCACCATCTACGACGATCCCGGAGCGGTCGCCGGCTAAAGAGAATCTTCGCATCAGGGTGCTGTGTCGACAGCGGGCATCATGCCTGCCATCACGCTCTGACCGGTGGAGACCCAAGCCCTACCTGTAGCCGTCACCCCTTGAACTCGCCCAGCCATGGTGAGGAACGTCTTCCAGGAGGGATCAGTCCTCGGCAGGGCTCAGGCCTGTCCAGCGATCGCCCGGCCGACGTAGCCGCGAACGTAGCCAGTAGCGGAACAGCGCCAAGATCCGAAGTCCGTGTGACTAGACGACACGCCCTGCTACGAGTCGGGACGGAACCGCATCGATGAGCCCCTGCGAGCCCCGATTCGTCGGAGAAACGCAGCGGTACCGGCTGGGATGAGTCGGCCGGCGAGGCCACGCAACGACACCCGCTGAACAGCAGCGGGGCTGCTTTGCAAGCAGGGGGTCGTGGGTTCGAGTCCCATCGCCTCCACCGGAAAACCCCAGGTCAGAGAGCCGCCACCGCTACCTCCCTCGCTTGTGTCGGAGCATCGTCATGGCCGTCAAGACGATCCACACGTCTCCAACGGTCAGGCCGACGCGCTGCGCCAATCCGGTGCGGCTAGAAGTTGCGGCGCTGAGCACAAGCGCCGCACCGGTGGTGACCCCGGCAGCCACCGATGCGAAGGCCGCCCCCCGCCTCCCGGCCGCTGCGTGCCAACGCGAACCCAGCAGGGG
>DATCYH010000336.1:0-3405 GCA_036570405.1 Nocardioides sp. | reverse complement strand
GACGACGTAGCGCCAGAAATCGAAGTCGGTGGACACCTCGAGCGCCGCGTGGGTCAGACCCAGGCGTGAGGAGAGCGTTGCCTCGCCGGCCCGGTCGTGGGTGGTGAAGATGCGGCCGATCCGTCCTCGCGCGGCGTGGTTGTGGTTGGTCTGCAGCGCGAGCGTGCTCTTGCCGGAGTCCATCGTGCCGGTGAAGAAGTGAAGTTCAGCCACGGGGCGCAATGATGCCACGCGCCCGCGGGCACCAACGGGCGGGCAGACTGGGTCCATGACCAGTCCACTGATCTCGGCAGCAGAACTGCGCCACCAGCGCTCCGGCGCGACCATCCTCGACGTGCGCTACCGGATGGGCGGGCCCGCGGGCCTTGAGGAGTTCGAGAGCGGCCACGTGCCGGGAGCGGCGTACGTCGATCTCGACCACGACCTCGCCGCGCCCCCGGGCGAAGGCGGTCGGCACCCGTTGCCGGACCCGCAGACCTTCGTGGAGGCGATGCGTCGTTGCGGTGTCAGCAACGACCGCCCGGTGGTGGTGTACGACGACTGGCTCGGGCATGCGGCCGCACGCTGCTGGTGGCTGTTGCGCCACTACGGCCACCAGGACGTCCGGGTGCTCGACGGTGCCTGGGCGGCGTGGCAGGCCGAGGGTGGGGAGATCGAGACCGGCGCTGGGCCGATCGAGCCGGGTGACTTCGACGGCGAACCGGGAGGGATGCCGGTGGTCGAGGCGTCCGGTGTCCCCGAGCTGCCGGTGCTCATCGATGCCCGTGCCCCGGAGCGCTACCGCGGCGAGGTCGAGCCGGTCGACCCGGTCGCCGGGCACATCCCGGGTGCCGTCAACGTGCCCACGTCGGCCAACGTCGACGACACGGGCCACTTCCGCAGCGGTCACGAGCTGGCGCAGACCTATGCCGGTGTCGGCGCCGTGCCGGACACCGAGGTGGCGGTCTACTGCGGGTCGGGCGTGACGGCTGCTCACGACGTACTCGCTCTCGAGCTCGTCGGCGTCAGCGCAGCGCTCTATCCGGGCTCGTGGAGCGACTGGATCACCGACCCCGACCGACCGGTGGAGTAGCCCGCGCCGGGCATCACCAGTGGATGCCCTTGAAGAGGCGGGCGAGCATGACCTGCTCGCTCTCTCGCTTCGCGTCGTCGGAGCCGCGAGCGGCCGCGGAGTCCGGGAACACGTGATAGGCCATGTTCAGCACCCGGAAGGCGGCCTTCGGGGCGACCGTGTGCGCGACCGCGCCGGCGTTGCCCAGCACGGTGTTCAGCTCGTGCGGCTTCTCCACCAGTGCCTTGATCACTACGTCGGCCGCCTGCGCCGGGGAGATGGTGGGGAACTTGTCATAGATCTTCGTGGGCGCGATCATCGGCGTCTTCACCAGCGGCATGTGCACGTTGGTGAAGGTGATCCCGTCGCCGACCACCTCGGACGCCACCACGTTGCTCCAGGAGTCGAGCGCGGCCTTGGAGGCGACGTACGCCGCGAAGCGTGGTGGGTTGGTCTGCACCCCGATCGAGGAGATGTTCACGATGTGGCTGCGCTTCTGCTCGCGCATCACGGGGAAGAGCCCCATGATCAGCCGAATCGCTCCGAAGTAGTTCAGCTGCATGGTGCGCTCGAAGTCGTGGAACCGGTCGTGGCTCAACCTGATCGAACGCCGGATCGAGCGGCCGGCGTTGTTGACCAGGTAGTCCACCGACGGGAGCTCGTTCGACAGGCGCTCGCACAACGTGTCGATCGCCTCGAGGTCGGAGAGGTCGCAGGGGAAGACATGGGCCTGCCCGCCGCGCATCTCGATGGTGGCCTTGAGGTCCTCGAGCTTCTCGCGGCCACGGGCGACCAGGACAGGGATGCCGCCGGCCTGGGCCACCTTCAGCGCGGTGACCTGGCCGATGCCGGACGAGGCGCCGGTGATCACCACGTGGCGACACTCGAGGGCACGACGTACATCTTGATCCCGGGCGGTCGTCTGGTCGAGGTTCTCCTCCCAGAAGGACCACAGCACGCCGGCATAGCTCTCCAGGTCGGGCACGTCGATTCCTGACCCGGCCAGCGCCTGCTGGGTACGGCGTGAGTCGAAGGTCGACTCGAAGCTGGAGTGGGACAGGATCTCGGGCGGGATGCCGGCACGACCGGCGGTCTGGCCGAGCATCGCCTGGGCCGGGGCGCTGCGCAGCGCGGAGTTGATCACGTTGAGCGGACGCAGCCTCTTCGGCAACGCGCCGAGCGCGGACTCGGTGGGCACGCGACGCAGGGGAGTGGCGAACCGGGGCGCCCCGGCGGCACCGCAGAACGCGTTGATCATGTCGACGACCGGCTGGGGCTCGGGGTTGACCAGGTGGAACGCCTTGCCGTCGTGACCGGGCAGGTGAGCCAGGTGGTCCATCGCCCTGGCCACGTAGTCGACCGGGACCACATTGGTGTTGCCCAGGTCCAGGCCGAGCAGGGGCAGCCAGGCCGGCAGCGAGTCCCGCAGGCGCTTCAGCACGGGGAAGAAGTAGTAGGGCCCATCGACCTTGTCCATCTCTCCGGTCTCGGAGTGACCCACCACGATCGCCGGACGATAGACCCGCCACGGCAGCCCGGACTCGCGGACGATCTTCTCGGACTCGAACTTGGTGCGGTGATACGGCGAGGGCAGGTGCTGACCCTCGTCGAACATGGTCTCGTCGAACACGCCGTGATGGGTCCCGGCGGCCGCCACCGAGGAGACCTGGTGGAAGGCGGAGACCTCCAGCGAGCGGGCCAACGAGAGCGCGTTGTGGGTGCCCTCGACGTTCATCGCGTCGTTGGTGGCGTCGTCCGCTGTCATGTCATAGATCGCGGCGAGGTGGAAGAAGTGCTCGACTTCCCCGCCATGCTCCGCGATCCATTCGGGATCGACACCGAGGTCGGGTGCACCGAGGTCGCCGATCACCGGCACCACCCGCTCGGAGCCCCAGCGACTGATCAGCTGCTGCATCCTGGGCAGTGAGGACTCACGGCACAGGACGAAGATCTCGCCCTGGCGATTGCCCAGGAGCTCGGGCACGAGGAATCGCCCGATGAATCCTGTGGCGCCGGTCACAAAGTAGGACATGTCAGGAGCCTAGGGGAGAACTCCCGCCCGTGAGTGCCCCGACGCAAAGAAATCAGTCCTGCTTGCCGCCGCCGAACATGATCTCGTCCCAGCTCGGGACGCGGCGCCGCTCGTGCTTGCGGCGGTCCTCCGGGCGGGCGGGCTCCGCGTCGGCCTCGGGCTCGGCGTCACGAGCGGACGGGTGCTCGGACGCGTCGGGGGAGGGCTGAGGCGTCGTGGCGCGAGCCTCCTCGGCGTGCTCGTCCTCGAGGTCGCTGAAGTCGAGCTGGTCGGTGGGGTGGTCCGACCCGGGCGAGGTGGGGCCGGCCTGCGACATCTGCTC
>DATCYH010000335.1:0-1732 GCA_036570405.1 Nocardioides sp. | reverse complement strand
GCGCTGGCCATCTCGGCGAGCATCCGCATGACCAGGATGACGATGACGCCGGCCAGTGCGTAGGAGACCAGGATCGCCGGGCCGGCCGCGGCGATGCCGACCCCTGATCCGAGGAACAGGCCAGCGCCGATCGCCGAGCCGAGGCCCATCATGGTGAGGTGCCTGGTGCGAAGGCCGTGGCCGAGCTCCTCGGGGCCCCCTGCCGGAACTGCTGAACTGTCCGATGCGTCCTGCGAAGTCACCGAATCAGAGTAGGTGCCTGACTCAGGCCGCCTCGTGGCTGGTGCTCCATTGCGTGATCAGCGTCATGGCGTGGTAGTGCCGCTCGGGGTTGTCGCTGCACAGGTCGGCTCCCGTGCGGGGGTCGAGCTGGTGCGTGCCGGTGTTGTTGGTGATCCGGTAGCGGTCATTGAGGGTGCGCCAGATGTAGGTCCCGGGCAGGGGTTGTCGCACCCGGACCGGGCCGGAGGTCTTGATCCGGTGATGGTGTCGCGTCATCGGCCCGGCGTTGTCCAGACTGGTCTGGCCGGGCCCGTCAGGTCGCCCTGATCGATCTCGTCGGTAGGCGACGGTGTGGTCGATGTCCATGGCATGCGTGGTGTTGCGGGCATACGGATAGATGTCGGCGGGGGTGCGGGTGAAGACGGCTTCTCGCAGACTCCCGGTGAACGCGTAGGAGTCGACTGGAGCAGTCGCGGCCGGGTCCAGGACCGGGGCGATGGTGACGTCGCTCAGGCGCAGCAGCTCGAGGGCTTCGGTGAGGCTGAGTGGCCCGTGTCCCTCGAGCCGGCCGACGCCCTCGGCGGTTCGGTCGGTGTCGGCGGCGATCGCGAGTGCTTGGAGGGCGTCCTCGGAGAGGTGCAGGTGCAGCGTCAGGGCGGGGCGGGTCGTGCCGGTGCCGGTCGCGCGTCCGGCGCTGGCCTTGCTCGGACTGTCCGCCCTGTCGGCATCACCACGGTCCTCCGGGTCGATGACACCGGCGAGCAGCGCATGCGCGGTGGCCGGGTCGGCGATGAGCAGCCCGAGGGCCCGGGAGCGGGCGGTGTCGAGGGTGTCCAGGTCGTCGGCTGCGATGCCGGTCGAGCGGTCGTGGGCCAGGAGCAGCTCGGCGAGTCGCTGGACCTGCCTGTCACCGGTCACCGCATCGGCAGAGCTGAGCCGCGCATAGAGCCCGCTCAGGCCACGCTGGTCGGTGCGGTTGAAGTGCGCGAACCGGAGCCGCAGCTGCGCGGATCGCTCGGCTTCGTCGGCCTCGGCATCGGCCAGGAGGACGAGGGAGTCGAGGCGTTCCAGGAGCCTCCCGGTGGGCAGCGAGGTGATCAGTGCAGCCAGGTCCTCGGCGATCTGTTGCGCCGCGGTCGCAGGGAGATGGCGGGTCCGAGAGGCGATCTTGCGGAGCAACCACACCTCGAGCAGATCGGCGGTGGTCGGCTCTAGCGTGAGCGTCCACAACGGTGCGAGTCGATGGCGCAGGTCGAGGGCATCGGCGATCCAGGACCTGGCGGATAGCGGATGCACCTGGAGGCTGATCCCGAGTTCGGCAGTGGCGAACTCGGAGACGAGCGGTGTCCCGTCGCCGCCGAAGCGTCGATAGGTCGGGTGTTCGCGGCGAGGATCGTCCTCACCGTCGGTCGATCCGTGCCCGCGGGTCACGCCCTCATGGTCTCCGTGCAGGTCGGCCCAGTGCGCCGCGTGGTGCAGCAGCGAGCGCTCGGCGGCTCGTCGCGCGAGC
>DATCYH010000334.1:0-4856 GCA_036570405.1 Nocardioides sp. | reverse complement strand
GTGCTGGTCAAGATGGGGGAGAAGGACATCAGGACCCTCGAGGAGGACGGGCGCCCGGTGATCTGAGGCTCGCGGGCCGGACACGCACGACGCCCCGACGGATCACCGTCGGGGCGTCGTGGACTGGCTGTGAGAGGTCTCAGTCCTCGTCGCCGAAGCCGGACATCACGTCGCGCAGCGCTGCGAGCTGGGCGGTGATCGAGTCGCGACGGCGGGCCAGGCGGTCGACCTCGGCCCGGGTCGCGGCCAGTTCCCGGTCGGCGTCGGCCTGGCCGGTGGCGGTCAGGCTCTCGGACTGGCTGCGTGCGGAGGCAACGATCTGCTCGGCCTCGCGGCGGGCCCGGGTGAGCAGAGCCTCGGACTCCGTCTGGGCCTGCTGGCGGTGCGCAGAGGCCTGATTGGTGGCCTCGCTGGCCCGCTGCTCGGCAGCGGCGGCGCGCTGCTCGGCCTCCTCCACCAGCCTGCGGGTCTCCGCGGTGGCGCTGGAGTGGTAGTCGGCGGCCTCCTTGGCCAGGCGCTCCTTCTCCACGGCCAGCGTACGGCGTGCCTCCTGCACCTCGCGGTCGGCGGCGGCCCGGGCCTTCTCCGCCTCTCGCTGGGCGGTGACCCTGGCATCGTTGCTCTCCTGCTCGGCGGCCAGTCGGAGCTGGTCGGCCTCACGCTTCGCGGCGGCGCGGAGGTCCTGGGCCTCGCTGCGGGCCAGGTTTCGCTCCTGCTCGGCATCGGCGACGATGCGGGCCCGCTGCTCCTCGATCTCGGTGAGCTGCACGACGCGCATGTCCTCGGCCTCGCGGCTGGCGTCGGCACGGATCGCCTTGGCGTCGGCGTTGGCCTGCGAGCGGATCTCGGTCGCCTCGCGAACTGCCTGGTTTCGGATGTCCTCGGCTTCCTCCTCAGCCAGTCGCAGCAACTCGTTGGCGCGGCCACCCAGGCCGGCGTACGACGGCCGCTCGGCCTCGGACACCTTCTTCTTCAGGGCCTCGAGCTCACCCTCCAGCTCGATGACCCGCTTCTCGGACATGCCGAGGCTGTTGCCCAGGCCCGCCTTCTCGGTGGTGAGCTGGTTGAGCAGCTGGTCGACGGCGCCCTTGTCGTAGCCGTTGCGGCGCACCACGGGCAGCGAGGGCAGAGACGGGGACTGCACGGGGGTTGAGTATGCCGGGTGGCCACCGCTCGGGGCCGAGCCCTGCGACGGCTGTGCCGCGGGCCGCTGCTGCTGGCGGGGGGCAGCCGCGTTCGGCTCCTGTCGAGCCGGTCGGGGCTGGCCGGACGGTGCCTGCGGAGCCTGCGCCTGACCGGCCGGTGCCTGACCCGATTGTGCCTGGCCGGACTGATTGGGGCCGGACTGGTTGGGACCGGACTGCTGGCGCGACTGCTGGGGCCGGGCAGGCGACTGCGCCGGAGGGCGGGTCGACGTACGTTCTTGTCCCTTGCTCGCAGCGTTGGCCGGCTCGTCCTTGATCGCTGGGATCACCTGGGTGGCGTCATCCGCGCCGGTCGACGCGGGGTCGCCCGTGGCCGCGTCGTCGAAGATGGACAGGCCGTCGTCACTCATTCGCAAATCCTTAATCAGTCGTGGCACCCGTGTGCCCTACAGTCTTGCGGATCCCCGGTAAAGAACCCACCCCGGCTCGCGCACAGTGCGCGAACCGGGGTGGAATTGTTCATGGCGCGTGATCCACGCCCTCTGCTCAGACGCCGCGGAAGGCGTTGATCTTGTCGAGGTGCTTCTCGCGCAGCTCGGTGTTGAGCACGCCGAGGCCCTCGGAGGGGGAGAGCGCGAGCACGCCGACCTTGCCCTGGTGCTTGTTGTGATGCACGTCGAGCGCGGCCTGGCCAACCTGGTCCAGCGTGTAGGTGCGCGACAGGGTCGGGTGGATCTTGCCCTGGGCGATGAGGCGGTTGGCCTCCCAAGACTCGCGGTAGTTGGCGAAGTGCGAGGAGACGATCCGCTTCAGGTTCATCCACAGGTAGCGGTTGTCGTACTCGTGCATGTAGCCCGTGGTCGAGGCGCAGGTGGTGATGGTGCCGCCCTTGCGGGTGACGAATACCGAGGCACCGAAGGTCTCGCGGCCCGGGTGCTCGAAGACGATGTCGATGTCCTCGCCGCCGGTGAGCTCACGGATTCGCTTGCCCAGGCGCAGCCATTCCTTGGGGTTCTGCTTGGTGCCCTCTTCGTTCCAGAACTGCCACTTCTCCTCGGAACGGTTGATGATGAGCTCGGCGCCCATCTTCCGGCAGATCTCGGCCTTCTCCTCGTTGGAGACGACACAGATCGGGTTGGCGCCACCGTTGAGCGCGTCCTGGGTGGCGAAGCCGCCCAGGCCGCCCGACGCGCCCCAGATCAGGACGTTGTCGCCCTGCTTCATGTCGCCACCGTTCTTGGAGACCAGCTGGCGGTAGGCGGTGGAGTTGACCAGCCCGGGGGAGACAGCCTCTTCCCTGGTCAGGTGCTCGGGCTTGGGCATGAGCTGGTTCGACTTGACCAGGGCGATCTCGGCGAGACCACCGAAGTTCGTCTCGAAGCCCCAGATCCGCTGCTCGGGGTCGAGCATGGAGTCGTTGTGGCCGTCGGCCGACTCCATCTCGACCGACAGGCAGTGCGCCACGACGCGGTCGCCGGCGTTCCACTTGGTCACGCCCGGGCCCGTCTTGAGCACGACGCCGGACAGGTCGGAGCCGACCACGTGGTAAGGCAGGTCGTGACGCTTGGTGAGCTCCGAGAGGCGACCGTAGCGCTCGAGGAAGCCGAAGGTGGAGACCGGCTCGAAGATCGAGGTCCACACGGTGTTGTAGTTGATCGCGGACGCCATCACGGCGACGTAGGCCTCGCCCGGTCCCAGCTCGGGAAGAGCGACGTCCTCGACGTGGAGGGACTTGCGCGGGTCCTTCTCCTTGCTCGGGATGCCTTCGAACATGTCGACCTCGTCCTTGTGGACCGTGACGGCCCGGTAGGACTCGGGCAGTTCGAGGTTGGCGAAGTCCTCAGCGCTGGTGTCGCCAGCCTGGATCGCGTCAAGAATGTGCTGCACGGGGAAACTCCCTGGAAGTGTCGATGGGCGAGTCGGGCACAACGTACCCGTGAGTAACGTGGAGTGGGGCACTGTGAGACTGACGTCTCACACGCAGGGCGTCGGCTCCGTTCCAGAACGGGCTCAGTGTGCCGGTGACGCCGCGGGCTCGACCAGCTCCACCAGGACGCCACCGGCGTCCTTGGGGTGGATGAAGTTGATCCGCGAGTTGGACGTGCCGCGCTTGGGCTCGGGATAGAGCAGTCGCAGGCCACGCTCGCGCAGGATCGCGGAGACCTGCTCGACGTCGGTCACCCGGTAGGCCAGCTGCTGCAGGCCCGGGCCGGAGCGGTCGATGAACTTGGCGATCGTGGACTGGTCGTTGAGCGGTGCCAGGAGCTGGATCCGCTGCGTGGTGGTGTCGCCGCCCTCGGAGTTGATCTGGACCATGGCCTCGCGGACGCCCTGCTCCTCGTTGACCTCCTCGTGGGCGACCTCCATGCCGAAGGCGTCGCGATAGAAGGCGATCGCCTCGTCCAGGTCCGGGACGGCGATGCCGACGTGGTCGATGCAGACGAACAGGTTCTTGGGGATGTCGACAGGTGCGTTCATGGGGCCATGGTGGCGTGCGCGCGAGATCGTGAGTGACGACGTCCACATCCGGGACACATGGTCCCGATGAATAGGACGGGGTTAGGCTCGCAACATTCCATTCATGCATCACCAGGAGGAACAGAAATGTCGTCCACGTCCGGCGGATCCGTCATCGTTGCCGGGGCACGCACCCCCGTTGGTCGCCTTCTCGGCGGCCTGAAGTCCCTCTCTGCGGCCGACCTCGGCGGTGTCGCCATCAAGGGTGCCCTGGAGAAGGCCGGCGTCGCCGGCGACCAGGTCGACTACGTGATCATGGGCCACGTGATCCAGGCCGGTGCCGGCCAGATCACCGCCCGCCAGGCCTCGGTCAAGGGCGGCATCCCGATGAATGTCCCGGCGATCACGATCAACAAGGTCTGCCTCTCCGGCATCAACGCGATCGCGCTCGCGGACCAGCTGATCCGCGCCGGCGAGCACGACATCGTCGTGGCTGGCGGCATGGAGTCGATGACCAACGCCCCGCACGTGCTGCAGAAGTCCCGCGAGGGCTTCAAGTACGGAGACACGCCCCTGGTCGACTCGATGGCCTACGACGCCCTCTACGACCAGTTCACCGACCAGCCGATGGGCAACCTGACCGAGTCGTGCAACGCGGCCGGCAAGAACCTGACCCGCGAGGAACAGGACGAGTTCTCGGCCCGCTCGCACCAGCTGGCCGCCCAGGCCTGGAAGAACGGCGTCTTCGACGACGAGGTCGTCCCGGTGACGATCCCCTCGCGCAAGGGTGACGTCACCGTCTCCCAGGACGAGGGCATCCGTGGCGACACCACGGCCGAGTCGCTGTCCGGGCTGCGTCCCGCCTTCGACAAGTCCGGCACGATCACCGCCGGCTCCTCCTCGCAGATCTCGGACGGCGCTGCTGCCGTCGTCGTGATGAGCAAGGCCAAGGCCGAGGAGCTCGGCCTCGAGTGGATCGCCGAGATCGGCGCCAGCGGCCAGGTCGCCGGACCCGACTCCACGCTGCAGCTGCAGCCGGCCAACGCCATCGTCAAGGCTGCCGAGAAGGAGGGCATCGCGGTCTCCGACATCGACCTCTTCGAGCTCAACGAGGCGTTCGCCGCGGTCGGCATCGAGTCGGCCCGCCAGCTCGGCGTCGACGCCGACAAGGTCAACGTCAACGGCGGTGCCATCGCGATCGGTCACCCGGTCGGCATGTCCGGCGCCCGGATCGTCCTGCACCTCGCGCTGGAG
>DATCYH010000333.1:0-4841 GCA_036570405.1 Nocardioides sp. | reverse complement strand
GAGGTAGCGTTCGCCGACCTCGGGCATGGTCGGGTTGGCGATCGCGTTGACCATCGCACGAGCGGCCTCGGCCGCCTCGCCGTTGGTGGCACCGATGTAGACGGTGCCGTCGTCCTCGATCGACAGCGACGCGCCGGTGTCGTCCTGGATCTGGTTGATCACCTTGCCCTTCGGGCCGATGACCTCGCCGATCTTGTCGACCGGCACGCGCACGCTGATGATCCGCGGGGCGTGGATCGACATCTCGTCGGGGGTGTCGATGGCCTCGGCCATCACCTCGAGGATGGCCAGGCGAGCCTCACGGGCCTGGGTCAGTGCGCCGGCCAGGACCTCAGCCGGGATGCCGTCGAGCTTGGTGTCGAGCTGGAGCGCGGTGACGAACTCCTTCGTTCCGGCGACCTTGAAGTCCATGTCACCGAAGGCGTCCTCGGCACCGAGGATGTCGGTCAGCGCGACATAGCGGGTCTCGCCGTCGACCTCGTCGGAGATGAGACCCATGGCGATACCAGCGACGGCAGCGCGCAGCGGGACACCGGCCTGGAGCAGCGACAGGGTCGAGGCGCAGACCGAGCCCATCGAGGTGGAGCCGTTGGAGCCCATCGCCTCGGAGAGCTGACGAATCGCGTAGGGGAACTCCTCGCGGCTCGGGAGGACGGGCAGCAGCGCACGACGTGCGAGTGCACCGTGGCCGACCTCGCGGCGCTTCGGGGAGCCGACGCGACCGGTCTCACCGGTGGAGAACGGCGGGAAGACGTACTTGTGCATGTAGCGGCGCGACTTCTCCGGGGAGAGGGTGTCGAGCTTCTGCTCAAGGGTCAGCATGTTCAGCGTGGTGACACCCAGGATCTGGGTCTCGCCGCGCTCGAAGAGCGCCGAGCCGTGGACCCGCGGGATGACGCCGGTCTCGGCGTGCAGCGGCCGGATGTCGGCCAGGCCGCGACCGTCGATGCGGATCTTGTCGCGCAGGACCTGCTGGCGGATCAGCGACTTGGTCAGCGAGCGGAACGCCGCGCCGATCTCCTTCTCGCGACCCTCGAACTGGCCACCGATCTTCTCGACGAGGTCAGCCTTGAGCACATCGAGCTGCTCCTCGCGCTCCTGCTTGCCGAGCACACGCTCGCGCTTGCCGGAGATGCCGAACAGCTCGGCAGCGGCCTCGCCCACCTCAGCCTCGACGGCTGCATAGACGTCGTCCTCGTAGTCGAGGAAGATCGGGAATTCCTGGACCGGCTTGGCGGCCTCCTTGGCGAGCTCGGCCTGGGCGGCGCAGAGCTGCTTGATGAACGGCTTCGACGCGTCGAGGCCCTGGGCCACGATCTCTTCGGTCGGTGCCTGTACGCCGTCCTGGATCAGCGTCCAGGCACCTTCGGGCGCCTCGGCCTCGACCATCATGATGGCGACATCACCGGAGTCGGTGACACGACCGGCGACAACCATGTCGAAGACCGCGGTCTCCAGCTGGCTGTGCGACGGGAAGGCAACCCACTGGCCCTCGATCAGGGCGACGCGGACACCACCGACGGGGCCGGAGAACGGCAGGCCCGACAGCTGGGTGGAGAGCGACGCGGCGTTGATCGCGAGCACGTCGTAGGGCGCGTCCGGGTTGAGCGCCATCACGGTGATGACGACCTGGACCTCGTTGCGCAGACCCTTCTTGAAGGTCGGGCGCAGCGGGCGGTCGATCAGGCGGCAGGTCAGGATCGCGTCCTCGCCGGGACGGCCTTCACTGCGGAAGAACGAGCCGGGGATCTGGCCCGCGGCGTACATCCGCTCCTCGACGTCGATCGTCAGGGGGAAGAAGTCGAAGTGGTCCTTGGGGTGCTTGCCGGCCGTGGTGGCCGAGAGCAGCATCGTGTCGTCGTCGAGGTAGGCAGTCACCGATCCGGCGGCCTGACGGGCGAGGAGCCCGGTCTCGAACTTGACGGTGCGGGTGCCGAACTTTCCGTTGTCGAGAACGGTTTCGACTGCGGAGATGACGGGTCCGTCCGCGTTGTTTTCGGTCAAGGGTTCAATCCCTGTTCTGTTCGCGGAGCGATCCGCGCACCAGCCTCGACTGAGCCCAAGGCTCACCGAGTGCGGTGCATCGAAGTGCTTCCCGCCTGTCTCGGTGTGATGTCACGGTGAGACGGGGGCCGGTCTTCGATCGAGGCCCGCAGAACAGATGCTCTGAAGGCCACTACCGAGGACCGGGCCGGACGTGGTGCGGGTCGCTCCTGGTGATGTTTCTTCGTATTCAGTTTGTGCTTGCGTGACCGACTCTAACGCCCGGGCACGACAAATGCGAAGGAGCGGCCACCCGTGGCGGGTGACCGCTCCTTCGACGGTTCAGCGACGCAGGCCGAGGCGCTCGACGATCGACCGGTAACGGTCGATCTCGGTCTTCTGCAGGTAGTTCAGCAGACGACGGCGCTGGCCGACGAGCAGGAGCAGACCACGACGGCTGTGGTGGTCGTGCTTGTGCGTCTTGAGGTGCTCGGTCAGGTGCGAGATGCGGTGCGACAGAAGCGCGATCTGGACCTCGGGCGAACCGGTGTCGCCCTCGGACTTGCCGTACTCAGCGATGATCTTCTTCTTGGTCTCCGCGTCGGTACCGATAGACATCCGCGGGCTCCTTCCGTGTTCTCCGTTGCGCGGCGCTCCGGGGCGGTTCCCCGGGGCTCTCTCGATCCGCGGCCGTTGGACGGCATTCAGAGTCGTGCCCCTCTCGGGGCAACCTCAGGAGATTATCAGCGAGGGGCGTCGTTCTGCGAATCGTCCGGACGAGGCTGGTGGGACTGCTCGGCAGGCGGCCACGCGGTCGAGCCCGACGCCTGGTTCGGGTGTCCAGGGCGGATCGGGTCCCGTGGGCGACGGGTGTGCCAGACCAGCATCGCCACGAGACCGATGAAGAGCCCGAGGAACATCCCCCAGTAGTAACCGCCGTCGAGACCGTTGCGCAGGAACAGTTGGGGGTTGTACAGGTTGAAACGGTCGTCACTCACCTTGTGATGGACCAAGTAGGCGGCAACGCTGGCCAGGCCACCCATCCCCGCACCGAGCGCGGTGGCGAACCAGGTGGTGAGCAGCACGCCGAGGGCCGACCCTGCAGCGCGGGCACCCAGCCAACTCACCAGGAAGACGACCACGACAAGGACCACCAGACCGAGCACATAGCCGGGGAGCCAGGTGCCGATGCCGGAGGAGTCGTCGTTGATCAGCCCGGTCTGGCCCAGGGGCGCAAAGGCCTGGAGGATCCACGCCCAGACGAAGCTCTCCCCTCGGGGGGAGCCGTACTGGGTCGACTCCTTGTCCAGGACCTCGGTGGCCACAGTGCCCACGACCACCGCGAGCAACGCGAGGCCGGCGGCGACCACCGCCGGGATGACTCCACCGGACGACTTGTTCTTCATGACTGCTCCGTTCGCCGCGCGTCTGGTCACCGGGGACAGGTTGTCCACCTTGTCCACCCTGCCCCGGCCCCGCGCCCCGAAACGCGCGGCTCGCCGTGCGCACCCGGATCAGCTGACGCCCACCGTCTCGGGTTCGCGGACCACCTCGCCCCGGGGACGGGACGGTCGCACCGGCCACCAGGCCCGCTCACCGAGCAGGATCAGGATGGCCGCCAAGCACACCAAGGGCATCTTCACCAAGCTCGCCTTCCCGTCGCGCCCGACGACAACCGCCGGGTGCGCGCCTGGTTGGAGATCTGACCTACCAGGGGTCATTCCTCGGTGGCGCTCAGATCTCGAGGATCTCGCGGGTCCGCACGACGTCCTGGGTCATCGTCTCGATCAGCTTCTCGATGCCCTCGAAGCGGACCATGCCACGAAGCCGCTCGATGAAGGTCACCTCGACCTCGACGCCATAGAGCTCGAGGTCGGTGCGGTCCAGGACGTAGGACTCCACGCGCCGCTCCCGCTCACCGTCGAAAGTGGGGTTGGTGCCGACCGAGATCGCCGCGGGGAACACCTCGTCGCTGTCCAGGCGCCGGAGCCAGCCGGCATAGACGCCGTCGGCCGGCACCGAGCCACCGTCGAGGGTGGGCAGGTTGGCAGTCGGGAAGCCCAGCTCGCGGCCGCGCTGATCCCCGGTGACTACAGGTCCCCTGACCGTGACCGGACGGCCCAGGGCCTCGGCTGCGCCGGTCACGTCACCGGCTGCCAAGCAGGTGCGCACATAGGTGGAGGACCAGACCTGCGGACCACCGTCCAGATCGATGCCCTCGGCGGTGAAGCTCCGTGAGGCACCCTCGGTCGACAGGGTGGCGACGTCTCCACGGGCGCGGTTGCCGAAGCGGAAGTTCGCACCGACCACGACGGCCCGGGCATGCAGGGCGTCGACGAGGATCCGGTCAATGAACTCCAGCGGCGTCCACTCGGCGATCTCCCGGTCGAACGGGACGACCAGGACGTGGTCGACACCGTGCTCGGCCAGCAGCTCTGCGCGCTGCTCGACCGTGGTCAGCATGCTCGGTGCGTGGTCCGGTCGCAGCACGGCCATTGGATGCGGGTCGAAGGTGACCGCGACGACGGTGCTGCAGGAGACCTCGTCGGCGACCTCACGGGCACGACGTACGACGTGCTGGTGGCCCAGGTGGACCCCGTCGAAGTTGCCGATGGTCACCACGGTGCGACCGAGGTCGTCGGGCACCTCGGTCAGTGAACGCCAGATCTGCACGTCGGAAACTCTCCCACACTCAGCCCACGAAGACTGCGACAGGCTTGGCCACCTGGCCGTCGACGGGTTCGTAGAGCGCCAGGAATTCGCCGTCGGGCGCGAACACCGCCGTGGTGTCGCTGATCGCCAGGGTCAGCTTGCGCCCCACCCGGACGTCGAGGGCCTGCTCCTCGTCGAGGTCCGTC
>DATCYH010000332.1:0-2024 GCA_036570405.1 Nocardioides sp. | reverse complement strand
CGCCCGTCGACCCGGCACTTGTTGACGCCTGCCCCGCCGAGTCGGCACTTGTTGACGCCTGCTCCGCCGACCCGTCAGTTGTTGACGTGTCAGGAACCGACGACTCGGCGCCCTGCTCGTCAACAACTGACGACTCGGCGTGTGATTGGTCAACAACTGCCGGCTCGGCGGGGTCTTCGTTGGGGCGGGAGTCATCGTGGTGGGGGCCGTCGGGGTCGGGGTCTGGTTCGGGGTCAAGGTCGTCGTCCCCGAGCAGCTCATCCAGCAGGTCCTCATCGATCCCCGGGGCGTCGAACGGGTTCCGACGGCGACGGTGCGGAAGGGCCAGCCGGGCCGCGGCGCGGATGTCCTCACGGAGCACCGACGTACGCCCGTGCCAGGCCGCATGAGCCACGGCAGCCCGGGCGCACACGATGTCGGCACGCATCCCGTCGACGTCGAACGCGGCGCAGATCTCGGCGATCTTCAGCAGGGCCGCGTCGCCGAGCAGCACCTGGGAGACCAGTTTCTGGGCGGCCAGGATGCGGTCGGTCAGGGCGCGCTCGTCCTCGGCGTACGACGTCGCGAACCGGACCGGGTCCGACTCGAAGGCGATCCGCCGACGGACCACCTCGACCCGCAGCGAGGGGTCTCGTGGGGCGGCGACCTCCACGGTGAGTCCGAAGCGGTCCAGCAGCTGCGGTCGCAGCTCGCCCTCCTCGGGGTTCATCGTGCCGACCAGCACGAACCGGGCCGCGTGCTCGACCGAGACACCGTCGCGCTCGACCGTCGAGCGGCCCATCGCGGCCGCGTCGAGGAGCAGGTCGACGAGGTGGTCGTGGAGCAGGTTGACCTCGTCGACATAGAGGATGCCGCGGTGCGCACGGGCCAGCAGGCCGGGCTCATATTCGGCGACGCCGGAGGAGAGCGCCTTCTCCAGGTGCAGCGACCCGAGGACCCGGTCCTCGGTCGCGCCGACCGGCAGCTCGACCAGGCGCACCGGCCGCGACTCCACGTCGACGTCGGTCGCGAAGGGTCCGTCGGGGGAGAGCGGGTGCACCTCACGTGGGTCGGTGGAGAACCGGTCGCCCGCGATCACCTCGATCGGCGGCAGTACCGACGCGAGGGCGCGGACCATCGTGGACTTCGCCGTGCCCTTCTCGCCGCGCACCAACACGCCACCGACGGCGGGTGAGATGGTCGTCAGGATCAGGGCGAGCGCCATGTTGTCGGAACCGACGACTGCGCTGAAAGGGAAATGGTGCGACTGGGGCGCTGTTGGCATTTGGGGGCTCCCGCTCTCATCAGCCATGTGGATGTGGTCAGCGCGAGGCCGGTCTTCGGACTTCTGTGGTCCTCCTCGTGGAGGCCACAGTCACCGCAGCGGGCCCTGTGCCGGATTCTCACCGGCTTCCCAGATTCTCCCCTCGAGAGGGGCACCTCGTGCTGACGTCACCGTAGCCGGTCAGGAAGTCATCGGCGCAGCCGGTCCAACCGCGCGCTCCCGGTGGGGGTGCGCGCGCCGCAGCGAAAGCAGGTCGTCGGCGGTGAACACCGTGCGGGGTCGACCGGCGGACCCTCTAGGGTTCGTCGCATGTCACCCGCGGTCACTGTCATCGGCATCGGTGCGGACGGCTGGACGGGCCTCACCGCGGAGCACCGGCAGCTGGTCCTGGACGCCGACATCGTCCTCGGTGGGCGGCGCCACCTCGACCTGCTTCCCGCCTCCGAGAACCAGATCCGCGAACCGTGGCCGTCGCCGCTGCGTGAGAGCCTGCCTGCCCTGCTGTGGAAGTACGACGGTCGTCGGGTGGTCGCGCTCGCTTCGGGTGACCCGTTCGTCTCCGGCATCGGTGGGACCCTGGTGGAGATCCTCGGCCCGGGGGCAGTGGTGGTGGAGCCGACGGTCTCGTCCGTCGCGTTGGCGCGGGCGCGGATGGGGTGGGACGCCGAGACGGTGGACGTGGTCAGCGTCGTTGGTCGCGACGTCCACCGAGTCCTGCGCTCAATCGCTCCCGGGCATCGCAGCATCGTGCTCTCCTCCG
>DATCYH010000331.1:0-6324 GCA_036570405.1 Nocardioides sp. | reverse complement strand
GGTCCCGCTTCGACCAGGGCAGCGCCAGGACCTCGCGGGCCCTCGGGTCGAGGTTGCCGCGGGTGAGCAGCCCCTGCACCATCACGGCCGGCTTGAGGTGCAGCGGCATGCCGGCCGGACTGAGCAGCCGCTTCGCATAGGCCTGCACCAGCGGGTCCTGCTCGATGCGGTTGTCGAGCACGTCCTCCCAGTAGGCCTGGTAGTCCGCCCAGGTCTGTGGATAGTCCTCCGGCTTGACCTGCAGCGCAGTCCCGAAGACCTGGCTGTCGCGATAGACCTGCTCACGCGTCGCGGCGTCGAACTTGCCGAACACCCGCTCGTGGATCCACGTGTTCTGAGCCAGGGTGACCGCGACCCACAGCTGCAGGTCCGGGTCGAAGGCGGTGTAGCGCCCGGAGGACCGAACCGGCACGTGCGCCTTGTTGACCAGGCGGCTCACGACGTCGCGTTCCTCCTGGGTGCCCATCGTCATCACATAGACGTAGGACAGGGTGGTGCGCAGCCGGTCGGCCGGCCGCACCAAGGCGGTGCTGTGCTCGGCCACGCCGAGTCCCACACCCTTCATCGCGAGCTGGTACATCACCGCAGAGCCGGCTCCCAGCATCAGCGACGCCTCGGCGATGAAGTCGCCAAGACGCTGCGAGGGTACGCCGTACTGCTGGGCGTCCCGGGCCGCGCCAGGTGCCTCGGTGGGCTCGGCGAGCGCGGTCATCCGATGAGTTCCTTGACCTGGCGCACCAACCCAGGAGCGTCCTCGGCGGCCGGGGTGATCTGCAGGTTGGTCACGCCGGACTCCCGGAAGGCCTCGATCCGCTCCTTTACATAGGACTCGGGACCGACCAGGTTGGCGAGCTCGAGGAGCTCGAGCGGCACGGCGGCCTCGGCTTCCTTCTTCTTGCCGTCGAGGTAGAGGTCCTGGATCTCCTTGGCCTCAGCCTCGTAGCCGTACTGCACCGCGAGGTCGTTGTAGAAGTTCTTGCCGCGCGCGCCCATGCCACCGATGTAGAGGGCGAAGAGCGGGCGGGCGAAGTCGAGCAGGCCCTTGACGTCCTCACCGATGGCGCACATGCCGCCCGCGACGACCTCGAGCGGAGCCAGGTCGGCCGACCGCTTCGCGTTGCCCGCCGCCAGGGCGTCGCCCCACACGGAGGCCGCCTTCTCGGGCGCATAGAGGAACGGCAGCCAACCGTCGGCGATCTCGGCGGCCTGCTCGACGCTCTTCTGGCCCAGGCCGGCGATGTAGATCGGCACGCTGGAACGTTCGGGGTGGGTGAGGATCTTCAGTGCCTTGCCCAAGCCGGTGACGGCGCCGTTCTCCTTGGAGAGCGGGAGCTTGATGATGCCGTCGGACTCGAGCTTCTCGCGGCGGAGTCCGGCTCGCATCAGGTCGATCACCTCGCGGGTGCGGCCCAGCGGCTTGGCGTAGGGCAGGCCGTGCCAGCCCTCGATGACCTGCGGGCCCGAGGCGCCGAGACCGATGATGGCGCGTCCGCCGGAGACGTTGTCGAGACCGGCCGCGGTCTGGATCAGGGTGCCTGGGGTGCGGGAATAGATGTTGAGGATGGCCGCACCGATCTCGATCGTCTCGGTCTTCGCAGCGAGGTAGCCCATCAGCGTTGGGGAGTCGAAGCCGTAGGCCTCGGCGATCCACACCGTGTCCAGGCCGGCTGACTCGAGCCCGACGACCTGGTCGGCTGCCTCACGCGGGTTGCCGGCATACATCAGGGGCATGGAGAGCTTCATCGATGGTCCTCACAGTTGGCGCGGTCTTCAGATGCGCCAACTGTGACACCATCACTGTCACGATCGCAAGAGGGCGTCCGTCACTGCCGCCGCGGTCGATGAGGATGGAAACGTGTGCAACGGACAAATCAACGACGACCACACGACCTTGCTCCAGCAGACTCAGCGAGGGTCCGTGCCGCCGTTCCACGATTCCCACAGCGCGGCATAGGAACCCCCCGCGGCGACGAGCTCGTCGTGGGTGCCGAACTCCGCGATCGTCCCGTCCTCCACGACCGCGACCCGGTCGGCGTCGTGCGCGGAGAAGAGCCGGTGCGCGATGGCGATGACGGTCCGGCCGTGCAGGACCGCGGCCAGGGACCGTTCGAGGTGCCGCGCGGCTCGCGGGTCGATCAGCGAGGTCGCCTCGTCGAGGACCAGGGTGTGCGGGTCGGCCAGGACCAGTCGGGCCAGCGCCACCTGCTGGGCCTGCGCGGCGGACAGTGCCCGGCCACCAGAGCCGACCTTCTCCTGCAACCCCTCGGGGAAGGCGCGCACCCAGCTGTCGGCATCCACCGCGGCGAGGGAGGCCCACACCTCCTCATCGGTCGCGACGTGCGCGGCGGCCAGCGCAATGTTTTCCCGGACGGTGCCGGCGAAGACGTGGTGCTCCTGGGTCACCAGTGCGACGTGCCCTCGCAGGTCGTCCAACCGAAGCTCGGTCAGCCCCACCCCACCGACGGTCACCGACCCGGCGCGCGGGGGATGAATGCCTGCCAGCAGCCGCCCCAACGTCGACTTGCCAGCGCCGGACGGACCCACCATCGCGATCCGCTCCCCGACACCCACGGACAGGTCGATCCCGTGGAGTACGTCGCGCCCCTCCACGTAGGAGAAGTGCACATCCCGGGCGTCGAGCTTCTCGCCCAGCGGTTGGGCTCCGGTCGCGACCCGGTCGTCGGGCACCTGGGCGACGCCGAGCAGGCGGGCCAGGGAGGCGCCGCCGACCTGCAGCTCGTCGAGGATCGAGACGATCCGGTCGACGGGGTCGATCAGCATCTGCACATAGAGCGTCGCCGCGGTCACCTCGCCCAGGCTCACCGAGCCCTGCGTGTAGAGCCAGCCACCGAAGAGCAGCGTGGCCACCGTCGGCAGCAGGTAGGAGAGCTCCATGCTCGGGAAGAAGACGGTGCGCAGCCGCAACGTGTAGCGCTCCGCCGCGTAGGACCCCGCACAGTCGGCGTCGAGCGCGGCCACGCGCTCGTGCCCGATGCCGAGCGCCTCGATGGTGCGGGCGCCCTCGGTGCTCTCGGTGAGTGTCTCGCTGATCTGGGAGTACGACGCGTTCTCGCGCAGGTAGCCGTCCTTGGCGCGGGCGAGGTACCACCGCAGTCCGATCACCAGGGGTGGCACGCCCAGCAGGCAGGGGAGCGCCACCCACCAGCCGACCGACAGCGCGGCGACGAAGGTCAGGACGGCTGTCACCACAGCGATGGTCCACTCCGGAAGCGCCCAGCGCACCGACCAGCCGAGTTGGTCGACGTCGCGGGAGGTGCGGGTGAGCAGGTCCCCGGAGCCGGCCGACTCCACGACGCCCACCGGGAGCGCGAGCGTGTTCTCGACGAAGTCCTCGCGGAGCTCCGCGAGCACCTCCTCGCCCAGGGACTGGGAGATGAACCGCGCATAGCGGGTGAGGATCGCCTGGACCAGCAGGAACCCGGCCAGCAGCGCGATGGTGCGGTCCACCGTCGCGACGGTGGTGCCCTTCTCGACGGCCTCCACCAGCTGGCCGATGAGCCGTGGCGCGGCCAGCCCGGACAGCGCGGCAAGGGCATGCAGACCGAGCGCCAGCCAGAGCATCCTCGGGTGGTTGCGGGCGATCTGCAGGGCATAGGCACGGACCTCGTGCGAGCCGGCAACCGGCAGTGACTGCTTCATCGCACTGCCTCCGGCTCGTGGTCGGGCGCCTCGAAGTCCGTCTCGCGGATCACCACGCGTCGATAAGCCGGACAGTCGTCGAGCAGCTCGCGGTGAGTGCCGCTGGCGACGACCCGTCCGCCGTCGAGGAACGCAACCACATCGACGGCGTCGAGCATCAGCGGGCTCGTGGTCGAAACGACGGTGGTGCGGCCACGACGGTGCTCCCTGAGGCGGGAGGCGATCCGGGACTCGGTGTGCGCGTCGACCGCGCTCGTCGGCTCGACGAGCACGAGGATCTCGGGGTCGAGGAGGAGCGCGCGGGTCAGGACGAGCCGCTGCCGCTGGCCCCCGGAGAAGGAACGTCCGCGCTCGGCCACCTCGCCGTCCAGGCCACCATCGAGGGCATCGAGGACGTCCTCGGCGCTGGCAGTGTGCAGCGCACGCGCGACCTGCTCCTCGCCACGACCCAGCAGGTCGAGCTGTCTGCCCAGGTGGCCGGAGAAGAGCGTGCTCGAGGTGTCGGAAACGACGATCCGCTGACGGACGACTTCGGGATCGAGACGCGTCAGCGGAGTGCCGCCCAGTGCGACGTCGTCGTCCGGATCGGGTGCCTGGAGACCGAGTCGGTCGGCCAGCAGGGCAGCGTCATCGGGCTGGTCGGAGACGATCGCGGTCACCAGCCCGGGCTTGACCCGGAGCCCGGTGCGCACGTCGTACAGCTGGGAGCCGGGAGGTGGCGGCGGGGCCGGGTCGGCCACCGCGACCACGTCGGGGTCGAGCGCGAGCACGGTGATCACGCGGCGGGCGGAGACCCGACCGCGGATCAGCTTGTTGGCGTATTCGGTGGCCGTGCGCAGCGGGATCATCAGGAACGCGGCATAGCCGTAGAACGCGACCAGCTCGCCGGCGGTGATCTCACCGCGGACGGCGAACCTGGCACCCAGCCAGACCACGATCACCACGAAGACGCCGGGCAGCAGGACCTGGAGTGCGTCGAGGACGGACTGCAGCTTCGCGACGCGTACGCCGGCGCGACGGGTGCCCTGGGACTCGCGACGATAGCGATCCAGAAAGACCGCCTCGCCGCCGACACCCCGCAGCACGCGGAGACCGCCGACGATGTCGCTGGCGGTGTTGGAGAGGTCGCCCATCAGGTGCCGCTGCTTCGCGCTGCGGTCCTGGAGCGGCCGGAGCAGCGGTCCGATCAGGAGCATCAGCGCCGGGACGCCGATCAGCACGATGAGACCGAGCGTGACGCTGGTCTGGAGCAGGATGATCGAGACCAGGAAGAACGAGACGATGGCGCCCGAGAAGCGCGCGCTGACGTCCATGACCTGGCCCAGGTTGGAGATGTCGCTGTTGCCGATCGCGACGACCTCGCCGGTGGAGACCTTGCGGGGCAGCGCGCCGCCGAGCCGGGAGACCTGTCGGCCGACCAACTGCACGGTGCGATAGGCCGCCGCCAGCCAGTTGGTCACCGCGAACCGGTGCCGCATGATCCCCGAGGCCGCCTGGACGAGGCCGATCGCGAACATCACCGCAGCCCAGAAGAACAGCTGATCCCTGTCTCGTGCGGCGATCCCCTCGTCGATGGCCCGGCCGATGACCGCCGGCATGACGGCCTGCGAGCCCATCCAGATGATGCCGAAGACCATCCCCATGACCAGGGTCTGCCACTGGCCCTTCGCCAGCCACCACAGGTAGCGGCCGGGGGACCGGTGGTCCGCGACGCCCGGGTCGTCGTAGGGAAGCTTGCGCACCAACCCACGCTACGTTTTCGTGGGTTGGGTGCGCCAATCAATTTCGCTCAGGTGGCGAGGCCCTCGATCACCTCTGCGCCCGGGAGCGCGCCCAGCAGCCGGCCGGGCAGGAACAGCTTGGAACGGCGTACGCCGCTGCCGATGATCGCGTCGTCCACCTCGACGGCACGCGAGTCGACCAGGATCCGCCACTGGGCCGGAAGCCCGATCGGGGTGATCCCGCCGTACTCCATCTCGGTCTCCTCGACCGCGCGGTCCATCGGGTGGAAGGAGCACTTGCGCACGTCGAGCAGCTTCTTCACCACGGTGTTCACGTCGGCCCTGGTGTCGGCGCGGACCAGGCACGCGGCGATGCGCTCCACGCCGGACCGCTTGCCGCTGATGATCACGCAGTTCACCGACTGCTCCATCGCGGTGCCATAGGCCTCCGACATCACCGCGGTATCGGCCAGCTCGGGGTCGATCTCCGCCACGCGTACGTCGCCTGCGTGGAGCCACTCCTTCAGTGCGGCGGCGACCGGGTCGGCGACCAGGTTGAGGTGGTCCAGGACGGGGAGCAGGTCGAGGTGAGGCATGCGGCCCATCGTGCCAGCCGGTTCGGCGTGCACAACCACGGCAGTTCGCCACTCCCGGATGCCGATCACCGCTCAGCTGGCCGCTCGAGTCGGCGAACTGCCGTAGTTGGTGACCCGCAGGGCGGCAGGAGCGCCGCGACAGGGGGAACAGACAATCGCCGTTCCCCATTCACCTGAGCGTCACCGCAGCGTCGGACGCACCTGCCTGACTGGCCTCGTGACCGAACTTGCCGTGTCGCCTCGCACCCGCACCCGGGTCCACCCCAGCCTGGTGGTGACCCCGGAGGTGGTCGCTCACCGTGGAGCGAGCGGCTATCGCCCGGAGCACACCCTCGAGGCCTATCGCC
>DATCYH010000330.1:0-1503 GCA_036570405.1 Nocardioides sp. | reverse complement strand
CGACCTGGCGCCGGAGCAGGCGGAGCAGGTCATATTGGTGAGCGATGTCGAGAAAGGTGGTCGGCTCGTCGAGCAACAGATAGGGCGTCTGCTGGGCCAGCACCATCGCGATCCAGACCCGTTGCCGCTGGCCGCCCGAGAGTTCGGCCAGCGGCCGGTCGGCAATGTCAGCCACCCCTGCGGACTGCATTGCCGACGCGACCGCCTCCTCGTCCGCAGGAGTCCACGCACCGAGCAGCCCCTGGTGCGCGAAGCGCCCGCGCCGCACGAGGCCTGCGACGCGGATCCCCTCCGGACTGACCGTGGACTGCGGCAGGAAGCCCAGCTCCCGGGCGATCTCCTTGCCCTTCCACGACGTGATCGGCCGCTGGTCGAGCTCGACGTTCCCGGTTCGGGCCGGCTGGAGCCGCACCAGGGATCGCAGCAGCGTCGACTTCCCGCAGGCGTTGGGCCCGACGATGGCGGTGAAGGCGCCGTCCGGCAGCTCCAGGTCGAGGCCCTCCACGACCAGGCGGTCGCCATAGCCCAGGCTCAGTTCGCGTGCACGCAGGCGGTTCATCGGCGGATCTCCTTCGTCAGCAACCACAACAGGTAGAGGCCACCCACCCCGGTGGTCACCACCCCCACGGGCAGCATGGTCGGTGCCAGGAGCCACTGGGCCAGCAGGTCCGAGCCGGTGAGCAGGAAGGCGCCGGTGAGCGCCGCAGGCAGAAGTGGTACGCCGGCCGCAGCCGTCAGGCGGCGCCCGATCTGGGGCGCCGAGAGGGCGATGAAGACGATCGGGCCGGCGACGCCGGTGACGGTCGCCGAGAGGCCGACGCCGATCAGCACCAGCAGGATCCTCAGCCGGCCCAGGCCGACCCCGGAGGAGATCGCCAGCTCGTCCCCCAGGGCTGCCTGGTGCATCGGCCGCGACAGCAGCGTCAGGAGGAGGGCGAGCACCACGATGATCGTCACCGGGCCGTCGATGTCGACCCAGTCCAGGCCGTTGAGCGAGCCCGCCTGCCAGACACTGGCCGAGATCGCCACGTCGAGCTCGGCACGCAGGATGATCCACGAGTTCACGGCGGTGAGGACCGCCTGGACCCCGATGCCGATCACGATCAGCCGGAGTCCGGAGAAACCGGCGCCGGCGGAGAGCGCATAGACCACCAACGCAGCGATCAGGCCCCCGCTGATGGCGGCCAGCGTGATCGAGGCCTCGGTGGCGACGGTCATCGTGAAGACCAGCAGCACACCGGTGTAGGCGCCCGCGTCGAGGCCGATGATGTCGGGGGCTCCGAGCGGGTTGCGGGTGATGTTCTGGAAGATCGCGCCCGCCAGGCCCAGGGCTGCGCCGAAGAAGATCGCGGCCACGATGCGTGGCATCCGCCACTGGGTCACCGAGACCTGGATCGGCCCCTCTCCGCGCAGGGCCGCGAGCACGTCCGAGGGTCGATCCCAGCCGCTGCCATAGCAGAGCGAGGCCATCGCGGCGATGAGCGAGAGCACGAGCAGGACAAG
>DATCYH010000329.1:0-3088 GCA_036570405.1 Nocardioides sp. | reverse complement strand
GATGGGTGGTGATGGGCGCGTCTGGCCCGTCTTCAAGAGTCCCACCGGCGCCAGTTCTGGTCAACTCGCCAAGAGGGGCGACCGATCGTGACCGCTGGTCAGGTACGACGACGGCGCGGGGCCGGCTGGCAACTCGGGCAGAAGAACGACGAGCGGTTCATGAACGCCACTCGGCGGATCGCGGTGCCGCACTCGTGGCAGGCCTCTCCCTCGCGCCCGTAGGCGTTCAGGGAACGGTCGAAGTAGCCGCTCTCTCCGTTGACGTTGACATAGAGGGCATCGAAGGAGGTGCCGCCCTGCGCCAGTGCGAGGCGCATCACGTCCGTGGCATGCCCGGCCAGCTCGCGGACCTGCTTCGCGCTCAGTCGCTCACCGGGTCGCTCGCCGTGGATGCGGGCGCGCCACAGCGCCTCATCGGCATAGATGTTGCCGACTCCGCTGACCAGTGTCTGGTCCAGCAGGAGGCGCTTGATCGCCGAGCTGCGCTTGCGCACGCGGGCCACGAAGTCGTCCAGGTCGAACTGGTCGTCGAGCAGGTCGCGCGCGATGTGGGCGATCTCCGGCGGCAGGTCGGCGCCGCCGAGCGAGGTGGCCAACCCACCGAACATCCGCTGGTCGACGAAGCGCAGTTCGCGCTCGTCGGGGGTGCCGCCGTCGAGGAGGAGCCGGACGCGCAGGTGCTTCTCGGCCGGCGCGTTGGTGGGCTGGACGAGCATCTGCCCGCTCATCCCGAGATGGGCCAGGATAGCGTCGCCCGAGTCGAGCGGGAGCCAGAGATACTTGCCGCGGCGGTGTGCGGCGCTGATCGCGCGGCCGGTGAGGGACGCGACGAAGCCGGTCGGACCGCCGGGGTCACGGCGTACCGGGCGGGTGTGCAGGACCTCGACGTCGCTGATCGTGGCGCCGACCGCGTGCGTCTCGAGTCCGCGACGGACCACCTCGACCTCGGGCAGCTCGGGCACAGTGGCTCCGGCCGGTCAGTCCGAGGAGGTCACGGCGGCGTCGGCGGTGTTGTCCTCGCCGGCAGAGCGGTGAGCCTCGTCGATCTCGCCGTACGCCGTCTCAGCAGCCTGCTGCTCGGCTTCCTTCTTCGACCGGCCGACGCCGTGGCCGTAGAGGGCCTCCCCGACCCGGACCTGGGCGGTGAAGGACTTCATGTGGTCGGGGCCGGAGGCCTCGATGACATATTCGGGCACGCCGAGGGAGAATTCGGCGGCCAGCTCCTGCAGTGAGGTCTTCCAGTCGAGGCCGGCACCGAGCCGTGCGGCGGCTGCCATCAACGGGTCGAAGAGCAGGTGGATCACCGGGCGGGCGTTCTCGAAGCCGTCGGAGATGTAGACGGCTCCGATCAGGGCCTCGACGGTGTCGGAGAGGATGGAGGCCTTGTCGCGTCCTCCGGTCGCCTCCTCGCCACGGCCCAGCTTGATGTATTCACCCAGACCGATCGCGCGCGCCACATCGGCCAGGGCGCGCGCGTTGACCACCGCGGCGCGCAACTTGGCCAACCGGCCCTCGGAGAGGTCCGGGTGGGTGCGATAAAGCGTCTCGGTGACCACGACGCCGAGCACCGAGTCGCCCAGGAACTCCAGGCGCTCGTTGGTCGGCAACCCGCCGTTCTCGTAGGCGTACGAGCGGTGGGTCAGGGCGAGCTCGAGGAGCTCGGCGTCCAGGACCGGACTGCCGAGCGCCTCGCGCAGCTCGTCATGACTCTGAGCAGGGTCCGGGGTCGAACCTTCAGCTGGCGTCATGGACGGGGCTTGTGAGCTCAGGGGTTCAGAGCACCTGGCGGCGGTCAGCCTTGGCGCCGTACTGGCCGCACTCGCCGCACGCACGGTGCGGGAGGTGCTTGGCACCGCAGGCGGGGTTGACGCAGGTCACCAGGGACGGCGCAACGGCCTTCCACTGCGAGCGACGGTGACGCGTGTTGCTGCGCGACATCTTCCGCTTCGGGACTGCCACTGTTTTCTCCTCTTGCTTCCGGCTGGCCGGTTGGCCTGCCGCATCAGTCTGTCGGGTGGTCTTCGTTCTTCAGTGCTGCCAGACCGGCCCATCGGGGGTCGATCGGCTCCTCGTGGGAATGATCCGGATCATCTGCCAGGCGGGCACCGCACTCGATGCACAACCCGGGACAGTCCTCTTCACACAAGGGCTGGAACGGTAGTGCAAGCACCACCGCATCCCGCAACACGGACTCCAGGTCGAGCAGGTCTCCCTTGAGTCGCCTGACATCGCTTTCCTCGTCATCGCCCTCGTCGTGCCGGGCGTCGTCGTAGACGTAGAGCTCCTGGAAGTCCACCTCGATCTCCTCGGAGATCGGCTCCAGGCACCTCACGCACTCGCCGCCCAGCTCGGCCGAGGCCTTGCCGGTGACCAGGACGCCCTCCATGACCGATTCGAGACGCAGGTCCAGTTCGACCGGCGCACCCTCACGGACACCGAGGACCTCGATGCCAAGATCTGCTGGTGCAGGGACTGTTCGGGTGAACTCTCGCTGGGACCCCGGGCGGCGGCCGAGCTCGCGTGTATCGAGCACGAGCGGCGCTCTCGGGTCCAGGTACGAGGTGTTCACTTCTCCCATTCCTTGCACAACAAATCGGGCCAAGGCTACCTGTCGTCGTGCCCGCTCAGCAAAACGTCATCCGCAACCGCTGCCCGCTTGCCGTTGGCCGGCTCGGACTCCGCATCGAACGCACTGCGTCCGGACAGATTGGCGATCCCGCGGCGCACCTCGACCAGGGTGCGCTCGAGGGAGTGCTCGAAGTTCGCGAAGCGCTGCTCGATGTAGTCATCGGCGTCGCGACGCAACTGCAACGCCTCGCCCGCAGCCTCGTCACGCAGCCGCTCGGCCTCGCGGCTGGCGAGCCGGAAGACCTCCGTGTCGGAGACCAGCCGGTCGCGCTCCAGCTCGGCGAGACGGACGGTCTCGCGCGCCTCGGCCTCGCCCTGGGCGATGACCTCCTCGCGGGTGGCCACCAGGGCAGAGGACTCACTCGTCGCCTCGACCAGGCCCGCACCGATGCGGTCGAGCGCCTGCAGCACCTCTGCCCGGTTGATCACCGCGGAGGCCGACATCGGCATGGCTCGTGCA
>DATCYH010000328.1:0-1748 GCA_036570405.1 Nocardioides sp. | reverse complement strand
GGTCCGCCCCCGCAGTCGACGCCTACGCCCTGCGGCTGCTGGCGACCCGCAAGCTCTTCGATCTCGGGGCCTCCACGCAGCGGTCGCCATCGCTCGCCAAGCTGGCGACGCCGACCGTCCTGCGCATCCACCCGCACGACTTCGACCGCCTCGGCATCGAGGCCGGTGCCCAGGTCACGGTGACATCGGCCCGCGGTGCGGTGAGCCTGCCCGCCGAGCCTGATGCGGGCGTCGCGCGGGGCACCGCCGCCGCCCACTTCAACCAGCCCGGCCCCGACATCGGCGCGCTGATCGACTCCGCCGGCGCCGTCACCGAGGTGAGGGTGGAGCGGTCGTGAACGTCCTCGCCCTCGACCCGCTCCTGATCGGCGACATCGGCCTCGCCGAGGTCCTGATCGTGCTTTTGAAGGTGGTCGTCACCTTCGCTCTCCTGCTCGTGTCCGTGCTGTTCATGGTGTGGTTCGAGCGCAAGGTCCACGCCGACATGAGCAACCGGCTCGGACCCAACCGGGCCGGCCCCTTCGGGCTCTTCCAGACGCTCGCCGACGGCATCAAGTTCTTCTTCAAGGAGGACCTGATGCCCGACCGCGCCGACAAGCGCATCTTCATCTTGGCGCCGTTCCTGTCGCTGGTGCCGGCGTTCCTGGTGTTCTCCGTGGTGCCGATCGGAGGAGTGTTCAACGCCGAGAAGCAGGGTGCGGTCGAGATCTTCGGCCACCACACGTTCCTCCAGGTGGCCGATCCGCCGATCGGCGTGCTGCTCATCCTGGCGTTCTCGTCGATCGCCATCTACGGCATCATGCTGGCCGGTTGGTCGTCGGGCTCGAAGTACCCGCTCCTCGGCTCCGTGCGGGCGTCGGCCCAGATGGTGTCCTACGAAGCGGCGCTCGGCCTCTCGGTGGTCACCGTGGTGCTCCTCTCGGGCTCGTTGTCCACCCACGACATCGTGATGACCCAGGCCGCCGACGGCTACTTCGGGATCATCCCGCGCTGGAACCTCATAGTCACCGGCGTCGTGCCCTTCGTGATCTTCGTGATCGCCGCCACCGCAGAGCTCAACCGCCCGCCCTTCGACCTCGTCGAGGCCGAGCAGGAGATCGTCGGCGGCTACCACACCGAGTACTCGTCGATCCGCTTCGCCCTGTTCTTCCTGGCCGAGTTCATGAACGTGGTCACCATGTCGGCGATCATCGTCACGCTCTTCCTCGGCGGTCCGGCCGGCCCGGTGATCTTCGGCCCCGACTGGATCTGGGGCCCCGTGTGGTTCCTGCTGAAGCTCCTGCCCTTCCTCGTGATGTTCGTCTCCTTCCGGGCCACGCTGCCTCGCCTCCGCTACGACCAGCTCATGGACCTCGGCTGGAAGGTGCTCATCCCGCTCGCCCTGGGCTGGCTCCTGCTGCTGGCCACGATCAACGTGGCCCGTGACGAGGACTGGAACCTGCCGCTAGTCGTCGGTGGCGGCTTCGTGGTCCTCGTCGCCGGATACGGGCTGCTCACCGCGGCGGTGCGTCGATCGGCGCTGCGTCGCGAGCTCTCCGAGGAGGTCTACTGATGGGGTACCTCGGCGGATTCAAGGTCACGTTCGGGAAGCTCTTCAAGGGCTCCCGCTCCGGCCGCACCGTCACCAACGAGTACGCGAAGGACTCCGGCCCCAAGAAGCCGAAGGCCGATCGCCTGCACGGCCGCCACGTGCTCAACCGGTACGAGGACGGCATGGAGAAGTGCATCGGCTGCGAGCTCTGCGCCGG
>DATCYH010000327.1:0-3731 GCA_036570405.1 Nocardioides sp. | reverse complement strand
AGCAGCACCGGGAGGGTGGCACCAATCACCTCGGTGGCGGCATCGCCATCACGCTTGGCACGGATCTGGTCGCCCTGGGTCTCGACAACCGAGGCGAAGGTGACCTGCGGCAGGCCCAGGCGCTCGGCCAGCATGGCCGGGACGAGGCTGGTGCCGGCGTCGGTGGAGGCCATGCCTGTGACGACCAGGTCGGCTGCGCCGTTGTCCTGACCGATCTTCTCGACGGCCTTGGCCAGGACCAGGGACGTGGCCACGGCGTCGGAGCCGGCGATCGCGTCGTCGGTCACCAGGACGCCCTGGTCGGCACCCATCTGGAGGGCCTTGCGGACTGCGTCGACAGCCTGCTCCGGGCCGATGGAGAGCGCGGTGACGGTGACGTCACCTTCGGACTTCTCCTTGATCTGGAGAGCCTGCTCCACGGCGTACTCGTCGAGTTCGGAGAGGAGACCGTCGACGCCAACGCGGTCAACGGTGTTGTCCGACTCGAACCGCCGGTCGGCGGTGGCGTCGGGGACGTGCTTCACGAGGACAACAATGTTCATGGTGGTGTGGCCGGTGAGGCCCCTCCTGTGCAGTCGATTTGGCGCGGTCGCAACGCGACCTGCTCGATCCCTGAGGATTCGGGGTGAGGCTACTAGTTGGTACGGCCCGGAGGAACCGGGGAACGGCGTGGAATCAATCACAGCACGACTGGCGTCGCCCGAGCGCCACCAGTCACATCACGGACGGATGAACTTGTCCGCCAAGCGACCGACGATCAGCCAGAAGACGGCGCCCAGGCCCCAGTTAAACAGCGCGTTCTTGGTGTCGGCGCTGTCCCCCTCGAACTGCTTGATGCCGTTCTCCATGCTGAAGATGCCCAGGTCCAGCGCGCTCGCTGCGTCACGCACGAACTCGACCAGGCCGTTGTCGGTGTTGGCCTTGAGCGCATAGGTGAGCGCACCGACGGCCAGGACCAGCGCGAAGATCGCGCACAAGAACCACAGCACCTGGGCGATGCGAGTGCGGATCATGTCCACGTCCATCTCGCGCCCGGGCGTCTTGGCTGCACCCTTGCGGGCGGCGGGCTCGTCCTTGGTGTCCTTCTCGTCGGCCACGGCCGATCCTTCCGTCGTCGGTGTGTCGCTCGCACGATATACGCACGGTGACTGCGGTGGCGGCGCTGTACGCCGGGAAGGGGGTTCAGGCGCCCCGGAAGCTTGCCTTGCCGGGACCGTTCTCCATGAAGGAGGACATGCCGATGGCGCGGTCCTCGGTCGCGAACAACGAGGCGAACTGGATCCGCTCGATCTCGAGCCCGGTGGCCAGGTCGACCTCGAGGCCCCGGTCGACGGCCTCCTTGGCTGCGCGGACCGCATAGGAGGCTGCGTTGCTGAACTGCGATGCCCACTCCACGGCTGCGGTGTAGACCTCCCCGGCGGGAACCAGCTTGTCCACCAGGCCGATCGCGAGCGCCTCGTCGGCCTTCACGAAGCGACCAGTGAGGATGATGTCCTTGGCCTTGCTCGGGCCGACCAGGCGGGTGAGTCGCTGCGTGCCACCGGCCCCGGGAATGATCCCGAGCAGGATCTCCGGCTGGCCGAGGGTGGCGTTGTCGGCCGCGATCCGGATGTCGGCGCACAGGGCCAGCTCGCAACCACCCCCCAGCGCATAGCCGGTGACGGCGGCCACGACCGGCTTGGGGATCTGGGCGACAGAAGTGAACGCGGACTGCAGCCCAGCGGAGCGGTCGACCATGTCGGTGTAGGACATGTCGGCCATCTCCTTGATGTCCGCACCCGCGGCGAAGACGCGCTCGCCGCCGTAGATCACGACGGCCTTGACGTCTGCCCGCTCGGTGGCTTCGAGGGCAACGGCCCGAATCTCCTCCTGGACCTGCTTGTTCAACGCGTTCATCTTCGGTCGGTCGAGCCGGATCGTGCCGACGCCGTCGGACACCTCGAGGTTGACGAACTCTCCCATGATCTGTTGCAGCTCCTTCGTGATGAGGGTGACACTGCGGAGCCTAGTCGGCGTCGTCGTGGACAATGAGCCGGGTGACTCCCGGAATCTGGCACCACCCCGGACAGCGGTCCTCCGTCTGGCCCGGTCGCAACTATCCACTCGGCGCGACCTGGGACAAGGAGGCCACGAACTTTGCCGTGCACGCACCCGACGCGGACGGGGTCACCGTCTGCCTCTTCGACGAGCATGGCGGTGAACACCGACACCGGCTGACCGAGCAGGCGCTGGGCATCTGGCACGGAGCGATCCCCCAGGTGGCCGTTGGTACGCCGTACGGCTTCCGCGTAGACGGTCCGTGGCTGCCCGAGGAAGGGATGCGGTTCAACCCGGCCAAGCTGCTGCTGGACCCGTTCGCCCGGGCGATCAGCGGCACGGTCGACCACGTTCCCGCGATCTATGCCCACGTCCTCGAGGACCCGGCACAGCGCAACGACGACGACTCGGCGCCGCACGTTCCCCGCAGCGTCGTCGTGCACGACGACTTCGACTGGGAGGGCGACGCACCGATCCACCGGCGCTGGCGGGACACGGTCATCTACGAGATGCACGTCAAGGGGATGACCGCTCTGCACGACCGGGTCCCCGAGGAGTTGCGCGGCACCTACGCCGGCCTGGCCACTCCCGCAGTCATCGACTACCTGAGGGACCTCGGCATCACCGCGGTCGAACTGCTGCCGATCCACCAGTCGGTCCCCGAGCCGGCACTGATGGAGGCCGGTCAGGTGAACTACTGGGGCTACAACACGATCGGCTTCTTCGCGCCGCACAACGGCTATGCCGCGACCGGCGACCGTGGCCAGCAGGTCACCGAGTTCAAGGCGATGGTCAAGGCGTTCCACGAGGCCGGCATCGAGGTGATCCTCGACGTCGTCTACAACCACACCGCGGAGGGTGGCGCCCGCGGGCCGAGCCTCTCCTTCCGCGGGCTCGACGACCGAGGCACCTACCACCGGGTGCCCGGCGAGCCGGACCCCGGGACCGGCCGGCTCGGTTTCGACGACACCTACTGGGACGTCACCGGGTGCGGCAACACCGTGAACGCCTCGAACCCCCACGTCCTGCGGATGATCCTCGACTCGTTGCGCTACTGGGTGACCGAAATGCATGTCGACGGGTTCCGCTTCGACCTGGCCTCGGCCCTGACCCGGGTGGATCTGGAGGTCAACATGGACTGCCACCTGCTCGCCGCGATCGGCCAGGATCCCGTGCTGCGCCACGTGAAGCTGATCGCCGAGCCTTGGGACGCCTCGATGGAGGGCTACCGGGTCGGCGAGTTCCCGCCGCCGTGGGTGGAGTGGAACGACCAGTACCGCGACACCATCCGCGACTTCTGGCGAGGGGCCTCCGACGGGATCCGGACGGTCGCGACCCGGCTCGCCGGGTCCTCGGACCTCCACGCCGACGACGGGCGCTCGCCGTACTCCACGGTCAACTTCATCACCGCGCACGACGGCTTCACACTGCGCGACCTGGTCTCCTACGACCACAAGCACAACGAGGCCAACGGCGAGGACAACCGCGACGGCACCGACAACAACCGGTCGTGGAACCACGGCGTCGAGGGCGAGACCGACGACAAGGAGATCGTCGCCCTCCGCCGCCGGCAGGCCGCGAACCTGATGGCGACGCTGTGCCTCTCCAACGGCGTCCCGATGCTGACCGCCGGCGACGAGCGCGGCCGCAGCCAGGGCGGCAACAACAACGCGTACTGCCAGGACAACGAGATC
>DATCYH010000326.1:0-2081 GCA_036570405.1 Nocardioides sp. | reverse complement strand
GTGGCAAGGTCGATGCGATCGCTTGCTCGCACAGTGTCGGTCGAGACACCGAAGAGATCGGACAGGGTGCCGGCGAAGATCGCGATCAGCCCGAAGATGACGACGATGCCGAAGCAGATGATCGCCACCGGGTCCTTGCGGAGCCGGTCGAACGCGATCCGCAACGGCGACCTGCCGGCGATCTCCTGGGGAACCTCTGGTTCTCCCGCGGACGGAGACTCCGGGGGCGCCTCCGAAGCCGAAGGCAACGGTTCCTGCGTCAAGCCAGCCATGCAAGACCTTTCCGGATCTAGTCAGAATCCCCCGGAGAGCAATGCGCACGCAGCCGCGTCGCAACCGTGACCCAGCCCACTCCCGAGCGGAGTTGACTCTAAGCGACCGGTGAACTCGGTTTGGCCAAGCCGAGGTAACGGTTTGATACCGACGATCGGCAACCGGGCAAAGTGCCCCTCGATGACGAATCTCCGCCTCGGATCGGCGTCCGTGGCGGAGATTCGTCATCGAGATGTCAGAGGTCAGTCGGCAACGATCTCGTCGGACGGCTTCGCGTCCACGCCCGCTTCCTTGCGCTGCTGCGCGGTGATCGGTGCCGGCGCCTCGGTCAGCGGGTCGAACCCGCCCCCGGACTTCGGGAAGGCGATCACGTCGCGGATGGAGTCGGTCTTCGCCAGCAGCGCGACGATCCGGTCCATGCCCACGGCGATGCCGCCGTGCGGGGGTGCGCCGAACTTGAAGGCCTCGAGCAGGAAGCCGAACTTCTCGCTCGCCTCGTCCTCCTCGATCCCCATCACCTTGAAGACCCGCTTCTGCACGTCCTCGTTGTGGATCCGGATCGAGCCCCCACCGAGCTCGTTGCCGTTGCAGACGATGTCGTAGGCATAGGCGAGGGCCGGGCCCGGGTCGGTGTCGAAGGAGTCCATGAACTCCTCCTTGGGGCTGGTGAAGGCGTGGTGGACAGCCGTCCACGCCCCGGCACCCACGGCGACGTCACCGCTGGCGACCGCGTCCGAGCTCGGCTCGAACAAGGGGGCGTCGACAACCCAGGTGAAGGCGAACGCGTCCTCGTCGATCAGGCCCTGGCGGTGGCCGATCTCGAGGCGAGCCGCACCCAGCAGCCCGCGACTGGGCTTGGCCGCACCCGCAGCGAAGAAGACACAGTCACCCGGCTTCGCGCCGACGTGGGCGGCGATGCCCTCGCGCTCGGCGTCGGAGATGTTCTTGGCCACCGGACCGGTGATCTCGGTGGTGCCGTCCTCGTTCTCCTTGAGCAGGAGGTAGGCCAGGCCCTTGGCGCCGCGCTGCTTGGCCCATTCCTGCCAGGCGTCGAGTTGCTTGCGGGGCTGACTGGCACCGCCGGGCATCACGACGGCGCCCACATAGTCGGCCTGGAAGACCCGGAACGGTGTCTCGGCGAAGAAGTCCGTGCATTCGACGAGCTCGAGGCCCATCCGCAGGTCGGGCTTGTCGGAGCCGTACTTCGACATCGCCTCGGCATAGGTCATCCGCGGGATCGGACGCGGGATCTCCTCGCCGATCAGGCCCCACATCCCGGCCAGGATGTCCTCCATCAGGGCGATGACGTCGTCCTGGTCAACGAAGCTCATCTCGATGTCCAGCTGGGTGAACTCCGGCTGCCGGTCGGCGCGGAAGTCCTCGTCGCGATAACACCGCGCGATCTGGTAGTAGCGCTCCATGCCCGCGACCATGAGCAGCTGCTTGAACAGCTGCGGGCTCTGCGGGAGGGCGTACCAGCTGCCGGGTCGCAGCCGCGCGGGCACCAGGAAGTCACGAGCGCCCTCGGGCGTCGAACGGGTCAGCGTCGGGGTCTCGATCTCCACGAAGTCGTGGTTGTCCAGGACGTCGCGAGCGGCCTTGTTCACCTTGCTGCGCAGGCGCATCGCGGCTGCCGGTCCACTGCGGCGCAGGTCGAGGTAGCGGTGCTTGAGGCGGGCTTCCTCGCCGACCTCTCCCCCGCCCTGGCTGGCGTCGTCGATCGGGAACGGCAGCGGCGCGGATGCGGAGAGCACCTCGACCTCGCCGGCGATCACCTCGATCTCACCGGTGGCGAGGTTCGGGTTCTC
>DATCYH010000325.1:0-1581 GCA_036570405.1 Nocardioides sp. | reverse complement strand
TGACACCGTCCTGGCTTCCGGCACCCTCGCGGACGGGTCGACCCGGATCGAGTTCGACTCGACCGAACTGGAGGTGGGTGACAACGCGCTGACCGTGCGCCACACGGCCGGCGACGTGGTGAGCAGTGCACCGGTCGTGGTCACGGTCGAGAAGGCGCCCGCGACGCTCACGGCCACGGTGAACAACACCCGGCCCGCGGTTGGGGCGAACCAGGTTGTTGCGACTGCAACGGTCACCGCGGACGGCTTCGTACCGACCGGATTCGTGGTCGCGTACGTCGACGGGAACCTCGCCGGAGCCGGTGAGCTCGAGGACGGAAGCGCCAGGATCAACCTCGGCACCTTCGGCACCCTGGGCGTCAAGGAGATCGAGTTGCTCTATGTCGGCAACGGCACCACCGATCAGGCCAGTGGCGTCACTCGGGTCACCGTCGTCAAGGCGAAGACCACGACGAGGGTCAGGATCACGCCCTCGACGGTCCGTGCGGACAAGACCACTCCGACCGCGACGGTGCGGGTGAGCAGCTGGAGGCAGAAGGTCAACGGCAAGGTGACTGTCCGGATCGGTGGCTTCTCCGAGACCGTGTGGCTCAAGAACGGCCGGGCCACCGTCAAGCTGCCGAAGATCTCCCGGCCCGGCAGGAGGCTAGTCGTCGCCGACTACCTCGGTGCGGCGAAGTTCGAGCCGTCCGGGGGCTCTGCGCAGTTCACCGTGCGCAAGTAGCAACCCGGTAGGAGAGCAACACCCGGCGCCCGGAGGGTCACCCCTCCGGGCGCCGGGCCCGAGCGGTGGATCAGCCGGCGGCTGCGAGGCGGAAGGCGGCCTGCACCAGGGTCAGGTGGCTGAACGCCTGGGGGAAGTTGCCGGCCATCCGCCGGTTGACCGGGTCGTACTCCTCGGCCAGCAACCCCACATCGTTGACGAGTGCGACGAGGCGATCGAACATGCGGTGTGCGTCGTCGAGTCGACCAGCGGCTACCAGCGCGGAGACCAACCAGAACGAACACGCGAGGAAGGGATGCTCGTCGCCCGCCAGCCCGTCGACGCCCGACTCGGTGCGATAGCGCAGCAGGAACCCGTCGCGCAGCAGGTCGCGCTCCACGGCAGCGATGGTGCCCAGCATCCGCGGGTCGTCGCCCTCGATGAAGCCGATCAGGGGCAGGACCAGCAGCGAGGCGTCGACCTCTGTGGTGTCGTAGTGCTGGGTGAAGGTGTTCCGCTCGGCGTTGAAGCCGCGCTCGAGCACCTCGCCACGCACCGCGTCCCGGATCTCGATCCACCGGTCGAGGGGACACTCGAACCCGTGGTCCTGCGCCGCCCTGATCGCTCGGTCGAACGCAGCCCACACCATCACCCGAGAATGCGTGAAGTGGCGCAGTGGGCCCCGGATCTCCCAGAGCCCGTTGTCGGGTTCCTGCCAGTGGGTGGCGAGGTCATCGACGAGCGCGCGCTGCAGGTGCCAGGCGTCCTGGCTGGTCTCGAGCCCGGCCCTTCGTGCCACGTCCAGGGCGATCATCACCTCTCCGAGGACATCGCTCTGCTTCTGGTCCACGGCTCCGTTCCCGATGCGCACCGGTCGT
>DATCYH010000324.1:0-2886 GCA_036570405.1 Nocardioides sp. | reverse complement strand
ACGCGGTGCCGACGAGTCAGATGAGGGGGCAGCTGCGATGAACGATGAGAAGAAGCCGGAGCAGCCCGCACTGAGGCAGTCCCCTGAGAACCTGCCCACACCCGCCGGTGTGGTGGAGTCGGTCGGCGCACGCACCGGCATGTTCGGTGTCAAGGGCAGCGGCGACACGTCCGGCTATGGCGGACTGGTCAAGCCGGTGGTCTTCCCGGGTGCTGCCCAGCGCCCCTACGGCGGCTGGTTCGACACCGTCGCCGACGGGCTGGACGGCCTCGTCGACCGGGTGGTCATCCACCGCGGCGAGATCACCTTCCACATCTCGCGGGACAACCTCGTCGAGGCAGCGAAGAAGCTGCGTGACGACCCGAGCCTGCGTTTCGAGTTCGCCTCCGGTGTCAGCGGTGTGCACTATCCCGACGACCACGGTCGCGAGCTGCACGCCGTCTATCACCTGCTCTCCATGACGTGGAACCGCCGGATCCGTCTCGAGGTCACCGCGCCCGACGCCGATCCGCACATCCCCAGCCTGATCGCGACCTACCCGACGCTCGACTGGCACGAGCGCGAGACGTGGGACTTCTTCGGGATCATCTTCGACGGACACCCGGCGCTCACCCGGATCCAGATGCCCGACGACTGGCCGGGTCACCCCCAGCGCAAGGACTACCCGCTCGGCGGGATTCCCGTGGAATACAAGGGCGGAACCATCCCGCCGCCGGACCAGCGGAGGTCCTACAACTGATGTCGACCGAACAAGACATGTATGCCGGTGCCGCGGAGACCAGCCAGGGGCGGGTCTTCACCGTCACCGGCCAGGACTGGGACTCCGTCGTCGACGGAGTCGCCGAGCACGCCGACGAGCGCGTCGTGGTCAACATGGGGCCACAGCACCCCTCGACCCACGGCGTACTCCGGCTGATCCTCGAGCTCGAGGGCGAGACGGTGACCGAGGCCCGCTGCGGCATCGGCTATCTCCACACCGGCATCGAGAAGAACATGGAATACCGCTCCTGGGTGCAGGGCGTCACCTTCTGCACCCGGATGGACTACCTCGCCCCATTCCACAACGAGCTGACCTACTGCTTGGGCGTGGAGCGACTGCTGGACGTCGAGGAGCAGATCCCCGAGAAGGCCCAGGTCATGCGGGTGCTGCTCTCCGAGCTCAACCGCATCTCCTCGCACCTGGTCGCGATCGCCACCGGTGGCATGGAGATCGGCGCGCTGACCGTGATGACGATCGGGTTCCGCGAGCGCGAGCTCGTGCTCGACCTGTTCGAGCTGATCACCGGCCTGCGGATGAACCACGCCTTCATCCGCCCCGGCGGCGTCGCGCAGGACCTCCCGCCCGGCGCACTGGACGAGATCCGCGACTTCGTTGCCCTGATGAAGAAGCGCCTGCCGGAGTACGCCGCCCTGTGCAACGCGAACCCGATCTTCCGTCGGCGTCTCGAGGGTGTCGGCCAGCTCAACCTCGAAGGCTGCATGGCGCTCGGGATCACCGGGCCGGTGCTGCGATCGACCGGCTACGCCTGGGACCTGCGCAAGTCCGAGCCCTACAGCGGCTACCAGGACTACGACTTCGAGGTCCAGACCTGGGACACCAGCGACTCCTACGGCCGCTTCCGGATCCGGCTCAACGAGATGCACGAGTCCCTCAAGATCGTCGAGCAGGCCGCCGAGCGACTCGCCGGGCTCGAGGGTGCGCCGGTGATGATCGCCGACAAGAAGATCGCCTGGCCCAGCCAGCTCGCGATCGGCAGCGACGGCATGGGCAACAGCCTGGACCACATCCGCCACATCATGGGCGAGTCGATGGAGGCGCTGATCCACCACTTCAAGCTGGTCACCGAGGGGTTCCGGGTGCCGCCGGGCCAGGCCTACGTGCCGGTCGAGTCGCCACGCGGCGAGCTCGGGGCACACGTGGTCTCCGACGGCGGAACGCGTCCGTTCCGCGCGCACTTCCGGGACCCGTCGTTCACCAACCTGCAGGCCACCAGCGTGATGAGCGAGGGGGGCATGATCGCCGACGTGATCGTGGCGATCGCCAGCATCGACCCGGTGATGGGAGGCGTGGACAGGTGAGCGAAGCGAGAGAGCGCTGGGGCATGCGCCTCCACGCCGACGGTGAGTGTGCGGTCGAACTGCGAGCGAACAGGAGGGCACAGTGAGCCTGGACCCCACGACGTACGACGAGCTCAAGCAGATCGCGGCCCGCTATCCCCAGCCGCGCTCCGGCCTGCTGCCGATGCTCCACCTGGTGCAGAGCGCCCAGGGCAAGGTCACCCCCGAGGGCATCCAGGCGTGCTCCGAGATCCTTGGGATCAGCCCAGCCGAGGTGTCCGGCGTCGCGACGTTCTACACGATGTACAAGCGTCGCCCGGTCGGCGACTACCACGTCGGGGTCTGCACCAACACGCTCTGTGCGGTGATGGGAGGGGACCTGATCCTGGAACGGCTCAAGGACCACCTCGACGTCGGCAACGACGAGACCGCCGAAAAGCGCGAAGGCGATGCCGCGACGGTCTCGCTCGAGCACGTCGAGTGCAACGCGGCCTGTGACTATGCGCCGGTGGTGATGGTCAACTGGGAGTTCATGGACAACCAGACGCCGGAGTCGGCGACGCAGCTGGTCGATGACCTGCGTGCCGGCACCGAGGTGCACTCCACCCGTGGACCGAGGCTTCGCACTTGGCGCGAGGGCGAGCGAGTGCTCGCCGGCTTCCCCGACGACCTGGCCGACGAGGGCCCGAGCGCCGGCCCGGCGTCGTTGGCGGGCCTGAGCAGCGCCCGCGAGAAGGGTTGGTCCGCGCGCTCCACCGCCGACGACGCGAACAAGGGCGACCAGGTCGCCGACACGAAGGTCGGTGCTGCCGAGCAGGCCGACACGTC